>SKXL01000223.1 GCA_007128425.1 Balneolales bacterium
TCATCGCCTTTGATCCGGCTGAGGAGGAAATCGTGGCAACGTACCGCTATCAGTGGGGAAGCCGGGCCGCGGAGGGCGGCGACCAGGTGCTTCGTACCTCGAACCTGTTTGACTATTCGGATGATTTCCGCCGGAACAGGCTTCCATATGCGATGGAACTTGGGCGATCGGTTGTCAATGATAAGGCCAAACGCCAGCGATTCGGGCTTTTTGCCATCTGGAAGGGGCTCGCAGCATTTCTGAAAGCACACCCGCAGCTGCGCTACTTTTTCGGCAATGTAACACTGTACAAGACCATGGATGCCGGGGCCAGGGACCTGCTTGTCGCCTGGCTGGGAACCCATTATCCGTCGCCCGGACCCATGCTGCAGGCAAAGCCTGAAGTGCATTACAGCCCGGGGGCGGGGCAGACCGCGGCGGTACGCGATGCCGTGGACGCCGGTATGCCGGACACCCCATCCAACCGGATAAAAAAATTGCGTTCGCTGCTGGCCGGATACGGTGAAGCCATACCGCCGATCCTGCAGTCGTACCTGGCTGCGGGTACCGGCATCTGGTTCGGAGAAACCGTGTTCGACGAGGATTTCGGGAATGCTCTTGAGATCGGCATTGTTATTCCGGTTTCTGAGATCGACCGGGACTTCAGGGCACGCTTTGAGTAATTAAACACTTTGAATATCAGGCTGAAAACGGAAAAAACCACCACATCATCACATTATGGAACCGGTGCTTGCCGCTTTACAGGAAACGCAGATCATGATCATGATCGGATTCCTTGTGCTGCTCTTCCTGTGGGAATCGGCCCATCCGTTTTATGCCTATTTCACGGGATCGTTCAGGAGCAGGGGAAGGCATGCGTTTCGCAATCTGGCCATCGGCGCCATAAATGGCGTTCTTGTTGGCCTGGTGTTTATCGGATTGTGGCTGTCGGCTGCCGTCTGGGCAGATGAACTGCGGGTGGGCATCATGCACTGGCTGCAGGACTGGCTGCATCTGCCCATCTGGGTACACGCAATCGGAGCCATTCTGCTGCTCGATCTGTGGACCTACACCTGGCATCGGATGAACCATGAGATCCCGTTTTTCTGGCGGTTCCACAGCGTCCACCACTCCGATAACAAGATGGATGTGACAACGGCCAGCCGGTTTCATCTTGGGGAGATCTTTTTTTCCTCGCTGTTCCGTATTCCGTTGATCATACTGTTCGGAGTGTATCTGTGGGAGCTGGTGCTGTACGAGATGATCATGTTTTCGGTGGTTCAGTTCCATCATGCCAATGTGGGTCTGCCGGAAAAATATGACCGCGTGCTTCGGGCCGTGATCGTGACGCCCAACATGCACCGGGTGCATCACTCCCGCCGGCAACCCGAAACCGATTCCAACTACAGTTCGCTGTTTTCGTTCTGGGATCGTTTGGCACGCACTTTTCGTCTTAATGCGGAGCCGGCAAGCATCAAACTGGGTCTGGATCAGTTTGACCGGGAGGAAGACCAGACGTTCCGGGGCATGATGCGAACACCCCTGAAAAAGCCGCTTCAATAATATCCTGGCATGGCCAATATGTCGGCTGATCACATCACCGCCCAGGAAAACTTTCTGCCATAGTTTAAAGCGGTTTACTATATAGATCCATATGGATAACAACTATGCACTTGTCCTGGTGATCGGGATTCTGGGATCATCAGTAATACATTTTTCCCAGGGTCTGATGCGTCTGGCCATCATGCGAAAAGCAGGAGAAGCCGACCAGAGCCGTACCCGCCGGATCTATATCGCTGGAGTCGCGTTGAATTTTACCGCGGGTTTTTTTCAGGTTCTCATAAATCTCCCCGAGTCGGCCCCCTGCCATTTCAGGGGAGATGGTTTTTATATGGGCCATTGCTGCCAGTTTGGTGATCAACAAAAATGCAATTTGCAACGCTCCATGATACAGGTTTTGTGGAAATCATCACAAACGCCATTATCCATGCGAAGAAAGACCGGTGGCTGTACACTCTGAATCCTAAAGCAGAGTGCTATTGTCAGAGATGGTATGTGCCCGGGCCATTACCAGCCCCTGTTCCACCCAAAGTTGCACCTGGACACCCCGGATGGAAATGGTACGAGGTGTATCATTTACAGATAAATCGGGCAGCTGACCAAAACGTGCCGGATCGTAGGCAGCCTGGTAGTGGGACATGGGGGTCCCGCCGGGAGAGTCATAGATAATGTGTGCGGCGATCATTCCCTGCATTGTGCAGTACCGGGCTCCCTTGAGGCGATACGTTTGGTGGTCGATCAGTTGTGATTCGGCCGGAATGAAATCCAGGCGGTCAAGAGATGTGCGGATCTCATCCAGGGTCGAAGCCTCGAGGTTCAGCTGCTGGATTTTGATATGGTTTGTAGCCACTTCCTCCGCAATACGATGAGGGATATCGGCTTTTCCATCAGATTGCACAAGAAAATGAATAATGAAAACCACCGAAAGCAATACCAGCAGGGAAGCCGCCGCCGCCCATACATACGGAGGGCGATTGTCCAGGCTTCGCTGGCTGCCGGCTGGAAGTGATTGTGCTTGCCTCAGCTTATGTGACAAGGACGCAAACTGACGGTCATCCAGTTTCTGGTTATCCAGAAAACGTTTGACCTGTATTCGCAAAGGAGCTTTTTCACTCATGGTGTTCACCATCAATGGTTTTAAAGGGTTGTTGCAACGCGGCGGCGCAGCCGGTGCAGTCTCGAAAGTATAGTGCCCCGAGGCTCATCCAGGAACCGGCCGATTTCGGAGGCGGATAGACCTTCCACAGCCCACAGATAGACCGCTTCCCGCTCGGCTGGATTCAAACTTTCCCAGACTTTTTCGAGTGTGAGCCGGTCGATGATGGTGTTTTCCAGGTCATCTTCGGGGTCGGACAGATAATCCAGTCCGTCGGTTGTATCAAATGGCAGATGGTGCTGCCGGCGTTGTTGGTCGATGAAACTGTTCCGGGCGATACGCATGATGTAGGCCACGGTATTCTCCACCAGGCCAGGGCGGGAATGGATGTATTTTTCCAGGGAATTGTGGAGCAGATCCTCCGCATCTTCACGCTGCCCGGTAAGCGCAAAGCAGTACCGGAACAAGCGATCCAGTGTTTCGCGATCCAGTGTTTCACGATCTGTTGTCATAAAGAGAAAACCCAATCGGGCAGCAATTGGTATGCCTGAGCTTCCAGAATTTTATCAACTCCGGTAAAAACAAGGATTCCCAACAGCAGCAGCATCGCTCCGAGAATCTTTTTCCCCCGGGCGGCATTTTTCATGATGCCCGGCCGGAATTTATGGAGCAACCCGGTCAGCAGATATCCGGCAATCAACAGGGTGGCGGCTGTTCCGATGCCAAAAGAGAACATGATCAGAAAGGCCATGCCCATTTCCTGGCCCATTGAGGCCAGGGCTATCGCCGCTCCTAAAGTAGGTCCGACACAAGGCAGCCAGACCAGTCCCAACAAGGCTCCCACACCGAACTGGCCGGCAGGCCTGGTGCTGAGTCTGTCAGCGAAGTTGAATCGGGATGTGAGCCGCGAAAGATGCATGGTGACACGATCTGCCCACTGTTGAATCAGAAGGAACAGGGAAATCACTACCATCAGCGTGGCGGCCACGTAGCGATAAGCGTCGGGATTCAGGCCCATGTTCAACAGAAGATACGTAACCACGGTACCGGCCAGACCAAATGCCGTTGCAAGACCCAGCGCCAAGAAAAGCGGACCGCTGCGCCCTGTGGTGGCCGAGGATGACATAATCACCGGCACCAGCGGCCAGACACAGGGGGACATTACCCCGACTACCCCTGCCAGAAAGGCAAGGGGGATGGAAGCGACTTCAAGAGACATAATTTACAATGGTTAATGGTTTTGGTGCCAGGTCACTCTGCTGCAGCCAAGGCCCTTTTCAGTTCTTTTTCGATAACTTTCGGATCGGTTTCGGCCACACTGAACCAGTATTGCTCATGGCCCTGAAATATCAGCAAGGTGGATTGACGTGGAGCACGGAAATGGCGCACCCATTCCTTGTCTTTGTCGAAATCGACCACAAGTATGTGAAATGCTTCATCCGGATGTTTTTCCCGGAACTGTTCCAGAGCTTTTTGCTGCCGGGCGCAGGTTGGACACCAGTCGGCATAGACGTCAATAAGCACCACGGCCCCGGCCGCCTGAAGTTCCTCGAACCTCTCCGGGGTGAAGGGTTCTTTTTCCAGTTCCGCAAAGGCATTTGAAATGGAAAATGCTATGAGGAGGCTTGATAAAATCAGGGTGGATATTAGTTTTTTCATATCAAAAAATCGTTTGATCGTTGTTGTGTACAACTCCGGTTTGAAGTCATTGCTTACTGGGAAGACGAACGGGGAAGAGTTTTGATTGCAAGTTCGGTGCAGGTTAGCCTGTCTTGCCAATAAGCCCTGAATATGCTAAGCTAACAGACAGCTGATATTTTTTCTGCAACACGAATTGTGTTTTACAGATATTTCGCTGCGAATGAAACGCATGACAATGGCAGCAGGCGGGATCAACCCGCCGGCAGCGAGGTACTGACATGCGAAACCCTTATTTATGAAGCGAACGCTTCACCAGGAAATTTGGAACGTGCCATGCTCAAAACATACAAGAACCGCA
>SKXL01000065.1 GCA_007128425.1 Balneolales bacterium
CCGATGCGGCCGGGCGTGCTGCTCGGCATCGCGTTCCTGGGCGTCTGGAGCCATCCCCTGCTGGACTGGCTGAACACCTACGGAATCCGTCTGCTGATGCCGTTCAACAACACCTGGTTCCATGGCGACACACTGTTCATCATCGATCCGTGGTTCTGGCTGCTGGCCGGCGCGGGCGTGGTGGTGGCGCGGTCGGAGTCGTGGCGGGGGATCGGCGCGTGGATCGTGCTGGGTACGGCGCTCACGGCGCTGATCGTCTCGGCCGATATGGTGCCGGGGGCGGCAAAGATGGTGTGGATGGCGGGGATTGCCGTAATCGTGCTGGTCCGGTGGATGGGCCGGCATCGCCATGCTGCACAGCCGGTTGCGTTTGGATTTCTGATTGCCGTGGTGCTCTACACAGCATTCATGTTTGCCGGGGCGCGCCTGACCGCCATGCACGCCCGCAGCCACCTCGCCGCGGAGGGGGTCAAGGCCACGGAGGTGATGGCCAACCCGATGCCGGCGCGGCCGCTGATGCGCATGGGCGTGGCCGCCTCACCGACCCACTACTACCTTTTCGAGGTCAACTGGATACGTCCCGGCAGCTTTGCGCTCACCGGGGAGCCGGTGCCCATTGAAGCCCCGGACCGGATCGCCGAGGCGGCTTTGCGTGCGCCCGAGGTGCAGGGTCTGCGCGGCTGGATGCGGTTCCCCTCCTACGAGGTGCGCCGTCTGGACGACGGCTGGCGGGTGTTCATTCGTGACCTGCGCTATGCCCACCCCGGGCAGGAGTCCCCGTCCGGAATTGGAATGGCTGTGGTGGATCTGAATGAGGAGCTGCGATTGCAGCGGGTGCATTGACAGTATGCAACCTGGTCTGGAAGATCTGTGGGGTTCAACAATCCGTTTATCATGGAGCTAAAGTCCTGTCAGGCTCAGTTTCAACGAAAACCGGGCGGCAAATAGCGATCGAATACCACTTCCACCCTCAGATCAGGCCAAGAAACAACTTTATCGGCCATCTGTTCAACAGAAACGCAGAACTCATAAAGCTCATCCAGGGTCAGCCTGCCCATGACAGATTACAAGCTCTGACACACAGGTGTATGATTCAAATCTGCAACAGGCAGATGATCCGCATATTATGATTATTTTATAATAAGCAGGCGTTCTGTTATTTTTTATCTGTATTCTAAAAAAGCTGCATCCTTCAGAATTCAACTACGAATTTTACTCATGATCCAGTCCTACCACAACGACATCCAAAAATTCGTCATTGTCGGCGACCGTGTGCTCCTGAAACCGCGTGAAATGGATAGCCAGACCGAATCCGGCCTGTACTTGCCGCCGGGGGTCGGAAAGAAAGAGCAAATCCAGAGCGGGTATGTCGCCAAGGTCGGACCCGGGTATCCAACTATTGCGGGACTGGAAAGCGACGAACCGTGGAAGCAGAACCATGAAAAAGTTCAGTACATCCCGCTGCAGGCGCACGAGGGAGATCTGGCCATCTACCTGAAAGACCATGCCCACGAAATCGAGTTCGGCAAGGAGCGCTACGTGATCGTGCCCCACTCGGCCATTTTGATGTTCATCCGTGAGGATTACTGATCACCGGAAGTCACAACCAAATGCATTTTAAAACATCCTGATTTAAACCTATTAAACCATTAGATGAACACAGATAGTCATACTCTAAAAAACATCGGGTTTACGAAACCGGCCCTTTTTGCAATTTTGGTACTTTTTTTATTTCACACAGCCGCTGTTGCACAGGACGAACTGAATGTTATCCAGGGCAATTCTTCAAATAACAGCTGGATATTTCATCGCGACGCCTCCAATGCACTGTATCACCACCTGTCGAACGAGGCTTTTCAGCTTCTGGACAAGCGCGAAGAAGCCGTTTCGAAATTGAAAACCCGTTCTGATTGGGAGCAAAGACGCCTTCAAGTCCGGCAATCCCTTGCCGAAGCAATCGGCCCGTTCCCCGAAAAGACACCACTCAACCCACGGATCATGAGATCCCTCGAAAAAGATTTCTTTACGGTGGAGCATATCGTTTATGAATCTCAGCCCGGTTTTTATGTCACCTCCTCTCTTTTTGTGCCGCACGATATTACAAAACCGGCACCAGCCATACTCTACGCGAGCGGTCATACGGATGTGGGCTACCGGAGTACGACTTATCAGCATAAAATATTGAACCTCGTAAAAAAGGGATTCATCGTATTTGCCTTTGATCCGGTTGGTCAGGGTGAGCGGCTGGAGTACCTGGATCCGGAAATCGGAGAGTCTGTCGTGGGCGGTCCTACACGCGAACATTGCTATTCTGGCGTGCAGGCGTTCACCACCGGGAGCTCGCTTGCGCGACATATGATCTGGGACGGTATCCGTGCCATCGATTATCTGATGACACGGGAGGAGGTTGATCCGGAAAGGATCGGAATGACCGGCAGGTCGGGTGGAGGAACCCAAACCGCATACACGGCTGCCATGGACGACCGGATACTGGCAGCTGCGCCAGAGGCCTATATCACGAATTTCAGAAGACTGATGCAGACCATCGGTCCGCAGGATGCCGAACAAAATCTTTTCAATGGTCTTTTGCTTGGATTAGATCATGCCGACTTCCTGGTCGCCCGGGCGCCCAAACCACTGCTGATCATCGCTACTACCGAGGATTTCTTCAGTATTCAGGGCGCCAGAGAGTCAGCCCGGGAGCTTTCAAAAATGTATGATGCGCTGGGTCGCTCCGATTATTTTGGAATGGTGGAAGATGGGGGCGGACACACATCCACCAAATGCAACAGGGAGGCCATGTATGCTTTTTTCCAAGAACATCTGGATCATCCCGGAAACCCGAAGGATGAAGAGGTTGACATATTGGGTGATGATGAAATACAGGTCACCCCTACGGGGCAGCTGGTTACATCGCTGGGTGGAGAGACGATATTCACCCTTAATCGAAAACGGGCAGAGAAACAAATTTCCAATTTGCAGGCAGCACGAACCCATCCTGACCGGCATTTTCCCTCCAGTGTCCGGGTTGCGAAAAAGCTATCCGGGTACAGAGATCCGTCCGGAGTCAACGAATCGATATTCACCGGCCGTATTCAGCGAGATGGTTACGTGATTGAAAAATACTTCATGCCAGGAGAAGGAGATTATGTTATACCCTATCTGCTGTTTCTTCCGGAACAGTCGAACGGGAAGGCCCTCCTTTACCTTCATCCCGAAGGAAAAGCTGTTGAAGCGGGTGAGAAAGGGGAGATAGCAACGTTTATTGAAAACGGGTTCACGGTGCTGGCGCCAGATTTGATCGGGACAGGTGAGATGGGTCCCGGTATTTTGAGCAATTACCGGGCTCAGGTATTGGATTTTGATGCGGTATCTTATGATGTCTGGTTCACATCGGTCAAGATTGGAAGAAGCATCACGGCTATCCAGGCCGGGGATGCCGTTCGACTTGCCCGATCGCTTCTTCAGAGAGAACAGACTGCGTCACTCCATGCCGCTGCCAGGGGTGAAATCTCCGCGGTGCTACTGCATGCCGCCGCATTTGAACCGGAGATTGAGCATGTGGCTTTGATCGAGCCTTTCCTCTCATTTCGCTCAGTGGTGATGACCCCCTATTACGACCCCGGTTTCCACCACAACATTGTAGCCGGAGCCCTCAGGCAATATGACCTGCCGGATCTGGCCGGAAGCCTTGCCCCCAGATCGCTGGTAATCAGCCGGGCAGTTGATGCTACAGGAAAATGCGATGACCGCGAGGGTATCCGCGAGGATACGGAAGTGATCAGAATGGCTTTTGAACATCATAATGCCACGGACCGGCTGCAGATTGTCACCTGTGATTCGGGCTCTAACGGTGACATCAGGTCATGGCTTCCTTATTGGTTTGAATAGTTACTGGAGGATGCCTGAGAATGCCGGGTGAAAACAATTGGTAACGGTTAAAAACGGTCGATATCGGTCAAACAGGCTACCTGGATCTGACAACCTGACATGAAATGTCTCAATTACAGGCCAACTAGTCCGCAGTGACTGGCAATTGACAGCAATTCCGTTATAAAATCAGTATAATGGCGGTAATATAACGTGCCATTTACAATGGCATAAATATCAAATCACATCGTAACCATGATATCATTTGATTGTAATCTTTCAAAATTAACCACCGTTCTTCCCGTCGTTTTCTTTTTTGGGGGATGTCAGTCTGACCATGAAAAACCGCCTTTACCGGAAAAACCGAACATCATCGTGATGTACTCGGATGATCATACAGCCCAGGCAATCGGGGCTTACCATGGAGCGTTGAACTACGGGCTCCGGCTGGATCACACCCCCACTCCCAACATCGACCGGCTGGCCAATGAAGGCCTTCGCTTTGACAACGCCTTTGTCACCAATTCCATCTGCACACCCTCGCGGGCCGTAATGCTGACGGGCCTGCACAGCCATGTAACCGGCGTCATTACCAATGCAGAATCAATGCCCGATGATGTTGTAACATTTCCGATGCTGCTTCAGGACAATGGCTATCAGACGGCTATGATCGGCAAGTGGCATCTTAAATCAGACCCTCTGGGATTTGATTACTATGAAGTGCTGATTGGTCAGGGAGGGCAGGGAACCTATTACAA
>SKXL01000152.1 GCA_007128425.1 Balneolales bacterium
TGTCGACATTCCCGCAATAGCAAAAGCATGTGGATACCGGGACGCCCGGCAGGTCTCGGATGCCGGCTCGTTGCAGGAGAGTATGAAATGGCTCGCGCGAACCAACGGACCGGTGTTGCTGGAAGTGCGGGTAGCCAAAGGTGCTCGCAAGGACCTGGGTCGCCCTACACGGTCTCCCGCTCAGAACAAGACCGATTTGATGCATCATCTCGCGAACAGGGAAACGGCAGTCACCACCTCAACATGAATAGCGACTTGTAATCATTACTCCGTGAAAAAATCTATGAAATCCGACTACAAAATCGGCGAATTTGACATGCAGCTGCTCAAGCTCACCGATACGGTCATTATGAAGCACCGTCAGGCCTGGGTGGATCAGGGAACGCTCCTGGGCCTGGTCAGAGATAACAAGCTTATAGAATGGGATAACGACATAGACCTCTCTTGCATGGTCACCGACCGACCCAACGTTTCACTATCCGATGCAAAAGTGCTGCTGGATAAGGGGTTTGTGGTGCTTACAAGTAAATATGGCTACACGATCAAAAAACTGGATGCCGGCAATAAGACCCGCAAAGTAGACCTGACCTTCATTTACCGCCAAAATGGACATACGCTGAAATCCTACTCCGACTTCGAACACCAGAATTTTTTCGCCAAAGTGTTCGAAAAAACGATCAAGGAATTGTTGGGGCTGGTGCAGCGGTCGAAAAGCAGCAACATCAGACTGATGCTGTGGATGTTTGCCAATAGCATTTCATGGTTTTACCGAAGTTATTTCATGAAGACCATCGATATGGAGTGTCCGGAGTGGCAGTTTGATATGCAGAAAGAGCCGCTTATGAACGAGTTAGAGACCATCATGATCTACAAACAGGCAGAAAGCTATATCGAGTACAAGTACGGCAAGGACTGGCACATACCGAAAAAAGATTGGGACTATGCCACAGAGGACGGTGGTGTGATCAGCAACGAGAATAAATAGTACGGGTACAGAATGCTCGAACGGATCAACAAATCACTCAGCCGGCACCTGCCATCCCTCTATTTGAGGGTGAAACGAGTGTACAGAAATATCTTCGGCTCAAGCAGTGAGGATCGTCACTTGCGAATTCCGGCCGACATGTCGGTGGAGGCCTTTTTTCAGGTTCTCAAGCAGACATCCGTCAGCTATGTGGTATTGCGCTGGTCTGAGCAGCTGCCGGACATCGATCCCGGTAAAAGTATCGAGCTTCTCGTTTCGGATGCCGATACCGAAAAAGTTCGCGGATGGCTAACTGAAAGCAGCGACGGTGTGGCATGTGATCTCTTCAGTGTTTCCGGGCTCCCGGGTTTGTCATACAAAAATATGCCGCTCTTTCCTCCCGGACTCTCTGAAAACATACTATCCAGTGCGCAGACCATGGATGGATTGTATCGCATCCCATCCTCCGCCCATCGATTTCTGATACTTGCCTACCACTCGGTCTACCATGACGGATACTGCTCCGGCATTCCATCCGGATATTCCACCAGTGAATCCGACCGTAATAAAAAAAGAAAATCCCACAGTTACCTCACCGCCGGAGAGGCCGCTGAAATGTTAGAAGCGCAGGTTGGGCAGCTTAACCCTGCCCCTGAATTTACTCTCGAAGGATTGGATGCGTACCTTGCCGAAAGAGGCTGGCAGCCACCAATGGATATGCTCAGCCGTTACGTGAAAAGCAACGCCTGGCTATACGATCACTTTTTTGCCAATCTGCCCGCCATACCGGCTGCCGAAAAAGGACTGGCTTGCTTTATTTTTCGCGATAAGGCCTCACACAAGAACATTCTGAAGCTGTTTCTCCCGGATCTGGCGAATGAAGGTTTTGAAATACTCAAGGTATTACAGCTTGAAGATAATGCCAAAACAGCTGCCCAAAAGCATATCCGGGGAGGCAACTGGGGGATGGGGTCCTGGCCGGTTTCCGGAGGGGGGCCGAACGTAATGGCGATTGTTCGGGACAGAAATCCGGAACCTGTCCCGGACTATCTGGCTTTCAAATACCCGCTGTTGGATAATTACAGACTCTACAAGGCTAAAACCAGGATCAGAAACCGGTTCAATGACAAGCTCCCGGATTCGCATCATTGCTCTGTGGTTCATGTAACCGACAATGCCAGGGAAGCATGGGAGTATATAAACATCGCTGTGCCCGGCTTAAAACCCGGGATAAAAGAACTGATTTACATGAATAGTACTGAAAAACAGGAAAAACGTGCTGAACGACTTATATATCGATCATCTGATTATTGTCACCGGACCAACTTCGTCAGGCAAAACCACCTTGCTCCGGGCAATTCATTCCGGTGAGCTGGATGAGGAGACAAAAAGGCTGCTCCCCGAAGATGCCGGACAATGGCCCAATGTACCCTCCATGAACACCTTTACACGGGATTACATAGAAAAGCTGGGATCAAGCCGTGACAACCCTCTGAAGGGCATGGTCATGCACTACGATTTCATGCGTCCGTTCAAGAAGATCCTGAAAGGGTATGAGCAGGATAATATCGACCAGATCATAAATTGCGCAGGCAAAGTCACGGTCTTTATCATCAAACCCGAAAAAGAGGTGTTGCTCAGGCAACTTAAAAAAGGTGAGCTGGCCGGCAATTCCGTGAAAACAGGTCAGATAGATCTTCAAATGCGAAGTTTTTTGACACGCCTGTTTCACAAGATTCCGGAGAGACCCCGAAATAGACTCAAAAAGCTGCTGTTTTCGTCGAGCAAAAGATCCGTAACGGATTTCAATAAAATCCTTTATTACAAATATCAGGAGGATGGATGGGTGGACGGGTGGTACCGGAAATTCGAAACCTATCTGGAGAGCAAAGGGGCAACAGGTAAGTCCATCAGCGTAAATTATATCAAACCTTCGGCTGAAAGCAAGCAGAAATGGGTTCTGATACGCCGTGAAAAAGAGACGGGTTGACATATATCGGATATGAACCTGCTGATTGTTGACAACAAACCGATACGAAGAGGTGCCCAGATGTTCGGGCAGCATTTCAAGGAATTTCTGAATGCAAACGGGCACGAATGCATGAGGGTGTTTCTGTACCACCCCGGCGAAGAAACATCCATGCTGCCGCTTGACGATCGGGACGTTCTTCTGCAGGGAAACAAAAATCATCCATTTGAGCTTTTCCCATCCGTGCAGCCAAAATTGTGCCGAAAGCTGGCGGCGCGGATCAGTGATTTCAATCCCGATGTCGTGCTTTTGAATGGCGGCCGGGCCGTAAAATACGGTGCGGCTGTAAAGCGCTGGTATTACACTGGACGGGCCGTGTTTGTGGTTCGTATCATCGACAGCGTAGTCTACTGGAACACCTCGAAAATCCGGCAGTGGTACAGCAGGAATGTGGCCACTCCGCAGATGGATGGCGCCGTCGGCGTAGGTGCCAAGGCGCTCGAGGAGTACCGTGAACACTACGGATTCACTGGACCGGGAACAGCCATACCACGTGCGTTTAACTTCAGCGAGTTCGGCGAGCAGGGGAGCAAAACCGATGCGCGTACACTGCTGGAAGAAGAATCCTCAGGCAATGTAGTTCTGTTTTTGGGGAACATCACACGGCAAAAAAGACCCGACCGGTTTATCCGTGTCTACCGGCAAGTACAGGACAGGCTGCCCGATACGCGGGCCTGGATCGTGGGCGATGGGCAACTCAGAACCGAAACCACAAAACAGGTGAAGCAGCTCGGACTAACGGACAAGGTCCGTTTTTTTGGTTATCAGAAAAATGTGCAGCCCTTTATCACAGGCAGTGATCTTCTCTATATTTCAAGTGACACCGAAGGTGTGCCGGGCATCGCCTTGGAATCGCTCTACCTGGAGCGACCTGTGGTCACCACACGTGCCGGTGATGTCGGAATGGTGGTCATCAACGGCAAGACAGGCTACCTCTGTGAGCCTGACGCTGAATCGGACCAGGCTGAAAAAATAATCGAGCTTCTGCTTGATGGGGATAAAGCAGCAGAAATGGGGCGTGAGGGGCGCCGGCATGTCATCAATAATTTCAATTTGTCCGACCTGGCCGGCAATTATCTCCGGTTTTTTGAAGAAGTGCAACAAAAACATACGTAATCCGGGTCGAAATAAGTGATTATTGAAGTATATGGTATTGCAGGGGCTGGAAAATCCACTTTCGTCAGCAAGAACAACAATTTGGTCAAGGTGAACGTCTCGGCCTTTCTGAAAGCAAGGGTTCTGATACGCCTTTTGACCCGTGACCTGCTGCCTTTTCTCCGGCTTTCCTTTCGATTCAACGACTCCGAACGCCGCAGCATCGTGTTCTTTATTTTTTATAAACTGAACGCGGCAGAACTTCTGGGGCGCTATGGGAAGCTGAAATACATCTACGACCAGGGACCCATCTACAACCTGAGCCGCCTGTTGTATAAAAGTACGGCCGACGATTGGCAGAATAACCGGGCCGATATCGAAATGATCCTGAGGCGCATCCGGAATGCCTACGACGAAACCGTTTATCTGCGCTGCCCCGTGGATATTGTACTGCAGCGCATCCGCACCCGCGACAAATCCCACTTTGTCAAAAATGTGGAAAATGATGAAGCCCGGAA
>SKXL01000048.1 GCA_007128425.1 Balneolales bacterium
AGACCCGTGTTCTCCTGGAGCTGTACGATGTTCTTGGAAGGCGAGTGATGACACTCTCGGATGAAAACCGGCCGGCAGGAGCACATACCGTGACATTCGATCCCGGAAATCAGAACCTCGCAAGCGGAATCTATATCGTGAGGATGATGGCGGAAGGCACATCCGATACGCGTAGTATCATGTATCTTAAATAGACCGTATTTCTCCGCACCTCAATTTCTTCCTTGAACTATTTCCGACTTGCCGGTTTAGCGGAATGTCTGATATCTTCCGCATTTCCCGGTCTGCCGGCTCAGGTGTCTGACCGATTCCCGGATTTGCTCATCCGGCTACTTTCTCATCAGTCAGACTGTATCGGATAGTTCGATTACCGTGAGCTCAGGTCTTACCAGCCTGACCGGCACTCCGACCATTCCGATACCGACATTGACATAAAGTTTGTGATCTCCGATGCCAGATGAAAAATGTCACGCATCTGATTTTCAGTCATGTAAATGCCGGAGTGAATGTCGCTGAGCTGGACAATCCGGAGTCCGTTCAGACCGGAAGGCAGGCCGTTTTACTTATACAGTTACCAGGGAACGGATACATATTCAACACCATCACTTTTATATATGATGGCACCTTCCAGACTGGTAAAACGTGTGGCGACTCCGGTATTGTTCAGCCGTTTCGTTGCTTCCGGATGTGGGTGCTGATACCGGTTGCGAAGTCCCAGTGACGCCACACCTGTTGGAGCCCTGACTTTCTGAAGGAACGGTTTTGTCGAGCTGGTCCTGCTGGCATGATGACCAATTTTCAACAGATCGGCTTTCAAAAAATCTCCGTATCGTTCCACAAGAAATGCTTCGGCCTCTTTTTCGGCATCCCCCGTCAGCAGCAAACGTGTTCGACCGTAAAGCACCATAAGCACAACAGATTGATTGTTGGGATCCAGGGCTTTGATATCGGAGGAAGGGGCCAGAGCCAGCATGGGCATGGATGGGTCCGTCAAAATCATGTCACCGCTTTTCAACAGCCTGACAGGAATCTCTTTCTCCAGGGCCAGAGTCATGTATCGATGATACAGCCTTGAATCATAGGTTGCCGGAGACTGGTATATCGTATCGATGACAATGTGATTCATCAGGCTTACGATCCCGCCGATATGGTCTGCATGCGGATGTGAAAGAATGACTCCGTCAAGTTTACGGATGCCCATGGCTTTAAGTTCGGGCAGGATGGTTCGATCTGCCGAATCAAACCCGGGAGACCAGACTCCGGTGTCATAAAGATAATACAGACCGCCGGGCGTCTGAAGCAGTACGGCATCGCCTTGTCCGACATCGAAAAAAGAAACGTGCAGATGCGGATCTTGCAATCGGTTGACCACACGATCCGCCTGCAGAAGTACCAGGAAAAAAAGCAGTCCGGCAACCATCTTGAATCGGATGTCCGGCATGCGAATGCTTGCCAGGAAAGCTGTCCCAAAGAACCATATTCCAAAAATCTGGGGTCCGCTCAGGGTTCCCTCAATCCAGGAGCCCGGATGCGCGCTGATCCACGCAACATATTCAGACAGAGCGGTCAGAATCAGATCACCGGGGGTGTTTACCAGCACCGCGAAAGATTCATGAAACAGGGAAAGACCGAGGCAGAGAAAGGACCACAGAAACATGATCTGCACAAACGGGACGGCAAGGGTATTGCTCAGGGGGCCGGCAATGGAAAACTCCTGAAAATAGTGTATGAGCAGGGGATAGAGACCGCCCTGAACCAGAACACTGACCATAACGAACTGGAAGAGGGCCCCGGTTTTCCGGTACCGGTGGTGAGGCGGCAGTAGATATCGGGTTCCGGGAAGGGTGGTCAATATTATGATGACAGCGATGAAAGAGAGCTGGAAGCCAACGTCAAAAAGCATCAGAGGGTCATGCAGAAGAAGCAGAAGTGCTGCTGCTCCAAGGATGTTCATGGAGGTTCCGGGCTTGTGAAAAAGCCGGGCCAGCATCATCAGGAATGCCATGAGGGAAGCGCGTGAAACCGAGACGGAGAAACCGGTGATGCCTGCATAAAACAGAAGCAGGCATCCTCCCAGAGCCAGTCCGGTATACCTGAGAAAAAGAGTTCTTCGAAACCAGGGAAGAATAACCCAGACGGGTAGCAGGATAAAACCGACATGCATTCCGGAAACAGCCATCAGATGAGCCAGTCCCGCCCTGGAGAATCCCGTCCGCATGTCTGCTCCCAGGTCTGAGCGGTCTCCGAGGATTATCGCCCTTGCCAGGCCGCTGTTGTCTGATGAAAACAACGGGATGAGCGCGGATCGAATGCGAACCTGCTGACGAGTCCAGAAAGAGGCCTGCCCCTCAAAGAGGTAATCTGTGACCTGAGTTGCAATAACCTGGCAGTATATATCACGACGGGATAGAAATGCGGCGTAGTCAAACTGATTCGGATTTTGTGGCCGTGGAGTCGGCTGCAGATCGCCCTGAAAACGGAGGTAGGCACCGGTTACCGGAAACAGGTTGGCCTCATCGGATTTGCCCGCGAGTGAAGTGCGTTCCTCGAATGAAGTGCGTTCTGCATGAATCAATACCTCTGTCCGGAAGGGGATCTTCCAGGTTGGCAGGCCATGCAGACTGGCCGAATCGACATCGACCGTGAGCATTCTGTTTCCGGAGCGTGTAGCGCGGTCGGATCGTACAACTCCGTGAAAAGTGATCTCTTGCGGTTCGAAAACTTGCAGCATGAGCTCATTCGGTGCATGCGGCAGATGGTGTATGTATGATTGCAATATTCCGATTCCAAAAATACACAGCAGATATATTGCAGATATGGTGTTGGGGTTGATGGCGATACCACTGACTTCAGGTGATGCACGACGCCTGTGTCCGGATGCAAACAGGCAAAACAGGACTCCCAACGCGATCCCCGCGAAAAGAAATTCCGAAATCCCGCCGTCTGAAAAATCTGCAATGCCGTAACCTTCCGCAGATCCGCCCCGGTAATTTTCACTGGTCACCCGGTTTTTTCCCGATGTGCTGCGGTTAACTTCAGCGAATGCAGGTTCGTGACCAAATCCTGCTAATGTTTCACGGGGCAGATCAGGAGCAAGTAACCGTCCGACCACGATCCCGATAGCATATATCAATGCGATGCGCAGCAACGGGTATGCTCCCGGTTGGAATGCGACCTTCTTCTCTCCTGACATACCGAATCAGTACGTGATGTAAAAAGACCAAAACCCAACATCGCACGATGTTTGCATTACCAACCCGGCGATAAAGTTAAGAAGGACACTGCTTTTCACTTAATTCACATTATGGCGACCTTCTGCACAAACCGCTCATCGGTGTCTGCTATGCGACGTACAGAAAAGAGCAGGATACGTGCGAATCCTTACAGCACAGAGCACAGATAGGCGAAAAACTCAGAGCTGCCTCAGAAAGAAATCCCGTGTTTCCTGAATGTGGACTGCGATGTTGTTGCGCAGCTCAAATAGTCTTCGATGCAGTTCGTAGTAATCGGAGCTGCTTAATGGATTGTCTTTGAGGCTCTGCAGATGCGTGAGGGTGTGGTTGGTTTTATCGAGCGCTTTCTTGCAATAGGCTATGTTGGCACCAAGCACTTCGACGTCAAATCCCATGGAATAGGCGGCAGCCAGTTTGGTGCTGACGAGGAGGGTTTCCGAGACCAAAAAAATGAAACCGGGATGCTCCAAATAGTGGGGTTTGCTGTCATTGAAAATCAGCAGATCGGCAGCCAGGTCCCGTGCGTCAGTGTAGATGGCGATGTTTTCAAGCGAGGCATAATCATACATGGACTCGTCGTCTGACTCTTCCTCAAAAATATCTTCAAACAGGCTTTCAAGATCATCCTCATCATTAGTTAAATAATCATCTTCATCCATCGGACGCTCATCAGCATCGCCGTCTTCGGCGGGATCCCATCCATCCTCGTCACCATCCAGGCCTTCATCGTCCTCGTCACCGTCGTTGAAAAAAACATCATCGCCCTCAGCATCCTCATCATCTTCGAACGGGAAATAGGATTCCTCCAGTAGCAACTCCTCTTCAATGAATGCATCAACGTCATCCAGCTTGGTTGGAAAATCCTTGATGTGGCTTAGCCATCTGGGTCCTTTGCCGGGACCCGATTCTATCAGGTCACGCAAATGTTCGTGACGCTGAGTCATCTCATTGATATGAGATTCCCACTGGTGCTCATCCCAGATGTCGTGATGATCAGAAGAGAACATGTTGGAAATAGAAAATTAGGAACATATAAAAATACGCAATACCAACGTGAAGATTCGACTTTTTATTTTCAACTATTCTTTCCTGCAAAAAATCACTCAGGCAAGGCAGAAAGTGGCGTTCAAGACAAGGTCCCAGGCAACTGCTACAGTTGCTGAAGCACACCTTTCATGACCCGGGTCATTTTCGGCTCAGCCATATCTGCTGCTTCCAGGATGTCTTCCATAACGACCGGTTCCAGGGCATCGGGGAAGCACTCGTCGGTTATAGCAGAGATACCGAACACCTTCATACCCATGTGGACAGCGGCAATCGTCTCCGGTATGGTGCTCATGCCCACTACATCAGCCCCGATCTGGCGAAGAAAACGATATTCGGCCCGGGTTTCGAGTGTTGGTCCGGGTACGGAGGCATAGACGCCCTGATGCATTTTTATGTTGTTTTCCAGGGCCACCTTTTCGGCAAGGGCAATCAGATCGGTGCTGTAGGGTTCGCTCATGTCGGGAAATCGAACGCCCAGGTCGTTGTCGTTGGGACCGATAAGCGGATTGTCCCCGAGCAGGTTGATGTGATCGACGATGCACATGATGTCGCCGCGCCGGTACAACGGATTCATACCGCCGCAGGCGTTTGAAACGAGGAGTGTTTTTGCTCCCATTGCCTTGGCTACCCTTACCGGGAAGACGATTTGCTGCATGGTATAGCCTTCGTAGTAATGGAAGCGGCCCTGCATAGCCACAACGCGCTTGCCGCTGATGGTTCCGAACAGCAGTCGCCCGGCGTGACTTTCCACCGTGGAAACAGGGAAATGAGGAATGTCGGAATAGGAGACGATGTCGGCAATCTCTATTTCTTCGGCCAGGCGACCCAGTCCTGTACCCAGGATGATGAGATAGTCGGGTTTGAAATCGGTTGTTTTATTAAGGCAGGCAAGTGCTTCGTTACGCTTGGTGCGAAATTCCTGTACGGTTTCAAATTCAGGCATAATCCGGTTTAACTTTTATTAATCATCCAGGTCGTCGATCAGATCGTCGAGATCTTCAGCGCCCGGTACATGTGACGACGTTTTGGTTTTCTTTTTCTGATCGTCCTGGTCGGAACCGTTCTTGTGGTCGGCAGCTTCCCGGGTATCGTCGTTTGGCAATAAATAAGTAGCGTTATCGTCACGTCTGAATGATTCCAGAGATTCGGTTGCAAGCTCCAGGTAGGACTCCATCCCCCTGATAATCTCATGCCGGCGCTCGAGCAGGCGCTGAATGCTTTGACGAATGTACTGGCGCTCCTTTTGTGAGTCCCTGATGATTTTTTCGGCCTCGAGTTCTGCCTTGGCAATACGATTTTGTGCTTCCTGTTTGGAACTGTTGATGCGCTGTTCGGCCGACTCCTTGGCTGTCTGCAGTGTCTCGTGAAGGGCTTCCTCCACTTTCTGATAGTGCTGTAACTTTTCGGTGAGCCGCTCTATTTCCCTTTCCTGATCTTTGCACCTGTTCGACAGATGCTCCCATTCGTTTGAGACGACATTGAGGAAAGATTGCACCTCGGCTAAATCATATCCGCGCAATGACCTGGTAAAATTCTGCTGTTTTATCTCCAGTGCTGATAATTTCATGGTTCTGTTCCGGCTTGGGGGTTAACCCGTAATTTAAGAGTGTGTCGGCAGCAATACAACACCAAACCGGAGCAGATTGTCAAATCAGCTTGTTTTTGAGCGGTCTGTCGGCATCGTCATCTTCATCACTTTCGGTTTTCCCGGGCCGGGTTTCGGGATTGCCCAGATCGGCGTCCACGATAATGGTTTCCAGATTCTGAACCCGCTTGGTCAGCTGCTCATGGCGGTGTTCATATTCCTGGAGTCTTCTGAGGATGGCGTCGCTTTGAACAGGTGCGCGACGAGAAAGTACGGCATCCCGAATGAGTTGAATGATTTTGATCACAATGAATCCGCCGACTCCGAAAACGGCAATAATCGCGACGATCGGAACGAGCAGATCTTCAGATATAAAAAATATCGAGGGTATCATGGTCATGGTATTGGTGGTTGTGGAATTTTTTTGATTTGCATTACGCCAGGGCGTCGGGCTTTTCAGTCATACGCAAACAACCCTCAGCCGGTTACACATGATAATCCCGGGCTCCGAAAATGCTGGTTCCGAGCCGGATCATTGTCGCTCCCTCCTCAATGGCGATGTCATAATCGCCACTCATGCCTATGGAAAGCTCATCCAGCCGGATGTTTTCTTTCTCAAACCGGCGGTGCTCGTCACGAAGCAGCCGCAGCGTGCGAAACTGTTCGCGTATGACATCCCGGTCGGAGGTCAGAGACGCCATGCCCATCAGTCCGTGAACGGTGACCTGCTTGAGTCCGGCAGCATAGGTCAGAATTTCGGCAATATCCTCCGGCTCGCATCCGCTTTTCTGGTCTTCTCCGCTGATGTTGACCTGGATCAACACCCGGATGATGCGATCCACACGAGCGGCCCTTTTCTCCAGTTCCTTGAGATACTTCACTTTCGAAATGGAGTGGATCCAGTCCACCCGACCTGCCAGATCCTTGATCTTGTTGGTTTGCACGGTGCCCACCATGTGCCAGATGATATCATCAGGCAGCTTTTCCATTTTCGGAACCAGCTCCTGTACCTTGTTCTCACCGAAATTCCGGAGGCCGGCATCATAGGCCTCCAGTATGGTTTCTTCGGGATGTGTTTTGGTCACGGCAATGAGTTGTACCTCCTTCGGGTCGCGGCCACAATTCGTGCAGATTTCTCTGATGGTCTGGTCGAGTATGTCGAGATTCTTGCGGATCACAGTAAGAGTTTTGGTTTGATTGGGCTGAAGTGCGGATCGTAGAACGGCGGGTACTCGCCACCGGTCATTATGGCGTGTTGCAACCGCATTCCAAACCCGGATTCATACGATTAAAATGAAAGATACGTTTTTCAGACATGCAAGTTGGTAAATAGAAAACTTTTAAGTGACCCGCTAAAGTGTTATCTTTCTATTCTGATTAAAAATGCTGACAGCGTTGCTTATCGTGTACCGAAACAGAGATTCCATTTACCGATATGAACCTGCCTTGGATGGCATAGCGGACGGGCAGACAGGGGGCTGCTCCTCGGGAATATGAGCTACACCAACCATCATATCCTCGAGTTTCTTGAAGACTGGGCACCACAAAGCACCAAGCTCGAATATGATAACGTTGGTCTGCTCATAGGAAGCAAAGATTGGAAAGTCAGTAAAGTCATTGTATGCCTTGATGTTACGCCAGAAGTTGCAGACGAGGCAATAGAAATCGGAGCCGATCTCATCATAGCCCATCACCCCCTTATTTTCCGAAAACTGTCCCGCATCACTTCTTCCGACAGCACCGGTGCACTCATCTACAGGCTGATCCGTAATGATATGAATCTGATTGCGGCCCACACCAACCTGGATGCGGCCGCCGGTGGCGTTTCGTTTGTTCTGGCCGATGCACTGGGACTTCGGAATCTCCGGTTTTTGAAAACGGATGATGGCAGTGATCCGGGTGTGGAAAGAGCGACCGGTTTCGGCGTTATGGGGTCACTGGGCGAAGCGATGGAAGTCAATGCATTTTTGAACCATGTGGGTACATGTCTCGGCAGCAACGGTATCCGCTACTCCGGCTCACCGGAACAAATCAGCCAGGTGGCTGTCTGTGGCGGAGCCGGATCCTTTCTGGCAGAAGAGGCGCTAAGGCAGGAGGCCGACGCTTTTGTGACTGCTGATCTCAAATACCACGATTTTTTCACAGAATCCACGTCCATGCTCCTGGTGGATGCGGGTCATTACGAAAGTGAAGTGCCTGTTGTCGGGGCACTGTGCGACCGGCTGCGAAACCGGTTTCCGGAACTTGAGGTTCATGGCACTCGTGTGAACACCAATCCGGTCAAATATGTTTTCAGACAACAACCCCAAAAAATGAAGTAAACAGCGATAGCACATATATGGTAGAAGTACTTCAAAATCTGACCAACCTGCAATACATTGATAACCGTATTGATGAGCTCAAACGGTTGCGCGGCGACCTGCCGGAGGAGATCCTGGATATTGAAACAGAGATCACACGGCTCGAAGCCCGAATCAAACGCTCAAATGCGGAGGTCAAGGATCTGACGGTGGAACAATCAAACCTTGAGCTGGAGATCACGGAAGCGGACAGTCTGGTCTCGAAATACGAGGACCAGCAGCTGACTGTTCGTAACAACCGTGAGTACGATGCCCTGACAAAGGAGATCGAGACACAAAAGCAGATCAAGGAAAATGCGCAAGCCCGCCTTGAGGAGATCGCATTGCAGAAAGAAGAGCTTGAAAAATCGATCGAAGAGAGTGAAGTCAAGCTTGAGGAAACACGCAAGTTGCTCGATGAGAAAAAAGGCAATCTGGACAAGCTGATAGAAAGCACTCAGAAAGAGGAAGAGGAGCTGATCCGGAAGCGGGATGAAGCAGTTAAAAATCTGGATGCCCGTTATCTTCGCAGTTATGAACGTCTGCGCAAGGGACTGAACAACGGCATGGCTGTGGTCGCCATGGAAAAGGGTTCCAGTCTCGGTATGATGCTTCCTCCGCAGGTGCAGGTTGAGGTCAGAAGAAAAAACAAGATCATTTTTGACGAGAATTCCGGCCGTATTGTGGTTGATCCCAGCTTTTTTGACGAAGCCCGCAAGCAGCTGAATATCAACTGATTTGCTTTCGGGCCGGACCGGATCGGAAATGAGATCCGCTTTTAAAAAATGTACGCAACCGGTTGGTTGACCGTTATTTATATGGACAGGATTGCCGGGTAACCGCCTTCCCGGACCTGGCTTGCCGGATCGGGAGGGAGGAAAGTCCGAACACCTGCGGACACCGCGCCCCGGGAAACCCGGGGAGTTCCGTTTGCGGAACATGGAAAGTGCCACAGAAAACAGACCGCTCCGGATGCGTCCGGGGTAAGGGTGAAAAGGTGAGGTAAGAGCTCACCGCCCGTTCTGGTAACAGAACGGGGCTCGGTAAACCCCGCGGGGTGCAAGGCCAAGTAAGGCAGTGTGTCGTCCGCCACTATACTGTCGGGTAGGCCGCTTGATCTCATCAGCAATGGTGAGACCAGACAAATGGTTACCGGCCCGTTCCGCTTCGGCGGGACAGGTTACAGAATTCGGCTTACAGGCAATCCTGCTCCATTTTTTTTCTCTTTCATGTTTCAGAACCCACCTATCCTGGCTTTTTTGAGCTCCCGGTCGAGATCACGCTTTTCATCCTTGGCCGCAATGCCGGCGCGTTTGTCGTATTTCTTTTTCCCTTTGGCCAGACCCAGCTCCATTTTTGCCAATCCCCGTGTGAAATAAAGCTTCAGTGGTACAAGTGTCGCTCCCTTTTGGGCAACCGCCCGGTCAATCTTCCGGATTTCGTCACGTTTCAGCAGGAGTTTGCGCTCCCTGCGAGGATCGTGGTTGTTGTACGATCCCTGTTCAAACGGCTTGATGTAAAAATCCTTAAGCCACACCTCACCGGATTTCATGTAGGCAAAAGCATCACCGAAACCGGCATTGCCCTGGCGAAGTGACTTCACCTCGGTTCCGGTAAGCACAATGCCAACCTCGAAGGAGTCCTCGATGGTAAATTCATGGCGTGCTTTCCTGTTGGTAATGGATGGTGTGCCGGGTTTCTCGTTTTTTTTCTTTGATGCCACGGGTAGTATGGATGCTTGTTGGATGATATAGCTGGAATGAACCAGTCTGGATAGCGCAATCGTACCAAATATAGCCAAATACTTTGGTTTAATCAGCGATACCCTCCGGAATATCGCGCCCCATCTGTTCGTAGATCCCCTCAATCAATTCGATATGCGTTTGGGCCTGACTGTTGTCCGGGTCCAGCTGCATTACCCGGCGATAGTGCCTCAGAGCATCGGACATACGTGAAGCCATACCCAGGTGATCGGCTTCATGCGTCAGGTAGTTGGCATACGCCAGGTGGACCTGAACTCTTAATTGCGTAATATTCTCAACGTTTTGATCCGAATCTGCTTCGGCAACCTCGGCATCGAGCCGTTCAAATGCGGCTTCAAACTCGTTTTTTTCCATGTACCGGGCTATCGCAGATTCGAACGAATCCTCTGATTGAGGCTCGGAACATGAAATGAGCACGAGCGGACAGGCGAACAGGAATATCAAAGTCAGAGACTTGCGGCGATATGTGCGCATGATTATCGTATCGGAGGTGATTGGTGGATGAAAGGGTTAGAGGTATTGTGAACGGGCATCGAATCGTATGGTTCGGCTGAGACTGTCATCAGACAGAAAATGATTCGGCAGTTTAAATCGGATCAGGTAAAATAAATCGGATTGGGACTGATGCAGAGAAAAAAGATAATCATGCAAATCCATCCGAGAATTTTTCTGCCGGGAGTCAGTGGTTCTTCAAACGGAACAGGGGGGTGTTCTATTTTGACAAGAAACACAATAAAAAGAGCCCAAAAAATCCAGATGGTAAAACCGGAGAAAATGGAAGGATCGAACAGAATCAGGAGAAAGACATCCATTAACAGGACGAAAATCCAGCCGGCGAACGTCCATGTGGTTTCCGCCCGGAATCCACGTGAAATCAGTGCCAGAGCGATGACCGCCCAGATGATCCAGGAAGTGAGGATGAGCGGGACATTCTGACCCTCAAGAAAGGTCTGGATGAGAGGAATAGCACCCAGGCCGGCAAGTGTCATTACGACCAGAAAAAATCCACGGGCGGCCAGCCGGTGCCTTCGGTAGCCGATCAGGGTGTAGAGAATGTGTCCACCGTCAAGTTGTCCGACCGGCAGCAGATTAAGTGCCGTGAAGAACAGCGCAAGCCACCCTGCAAACAGAAAAGGATAGTGGTAGAGCTCCCACATGGGAGGAACATCGTCAAAAAAAGATGCGATCAGAGAGAAAAGGAGGGTGTTGCCCAGCACCATGACATCGGGTTCTCTGTTGCCGGTGTCGGATATGGGTTCGTCGGGGAAGGTTCCGTGTTTTTCAATGTATTCGTTTAGCAGTTCGTGTCCGGCGAAATTTTGCATGTAATCCGGATCGGGGAGGGTGGCAAAGCCGTAAAAGAGAATCAACAGCGCCACTATGAAGCCTGCGATTGGTCCGGAAGCGC
Source organism: Balneolales bacterium (assembly GCA_007128425.1). Lineage (GTDB taxonomy): Bacteria > Bacteroidota > Rhodothermia > Balneolales > Natronogracilivirgulaceae > SKNL01. The sequence continues at coordinate 11,376 of SKXL01000048.1, forward strand.
CGACATCGAACATATGGCGGCTGTAAAGGATCTGGCTGCGGATGCGGATGACCGCTCCGAGCGTGCCGATGGGAGATATGGGCAGGGGAATGAAGTACGGCAGGGAGGTGTTGATGCGGTGGCGAACAGCAGCGAAGTAGTGTCCGAATTCATGGGTGGACAGAAAACCGAGCAGCAAGGTGGCGAAAAGCACACCTTCCCAGATCACCATATCCATGTAAAGATAAAATCCTTCAGCCGAAAAAAGGACGAAGTCGTCTGTTATGCCGGCGGTGTGGCCGACAAAGAGCGCACCGGTAAGCGAAACCGAAATGTATGTCAGTACAAACAGAAGGGAGTGACGAAACAGGACGCGTATGTTGAGATTCTGATTCAAAACGCATCCTCCTGGCGAATGATGGGCAATGTCATGCACCGCGCACCACCTCGGCCGCGGCACAATTCGTTGCCCTGAAAAGCGATAGCCAGTTTTTCCCCCGGTTCGCGTTTAAACGGCTTGTCTCGCCATCGCTGGAGGAACTCATTCTGGTGAATGACTTCGTATCCGTGCAGTGCAAGCTGATTGAACGTTTCCGTATTCCGCTCATAACCGACGACGATACCGGAAGCGAGAGCAAACACATTGGCCCCATCGGTCCATTGCTCGCGAAACTGGGTTATCGGATCCTTGCCGCCGCATGGTATAAAGGTCATCGGACGCTCCAGCAGCTCCTCCAGTGTGCGCTTGAGTGACTGGCCTTGGGTTACGACAATCTGTCCGTCGTCCAGCTGTTTGAAAACCGAGATGTTGTTTGTGCGGTCGATGATGGCCGGTGGAAAGGCTATGCATTCATTCGGACCGGCAAAGGTGAATATGGTATCCAGGTGCATCGATGCACGCTGTTTGGGTAAATCCACGGCCACAACGTGCGTAGTACGGTGCTTCAGAAGCTTGTCGGCAATGCTCATGAGCCCACTGAATGTCGTGCGCTCACTGATACCGACAAGCACGATTTCCGGTGATGCCACCAGTATATCACCGCCTTCCACGCTGTCCTGTTTCCCAATGTGGATGATATTATTTTTAAGAGAGCTGAACAGGGGATGAAACCGCGCGATGGTCTCCATAAGTAAAAATTCACGAACCCTCGCAGGTTTGGCCGCACGGGAAAGTATGATGCATTCGGTAACCACAGCGGCCAGGTCGCGGGTGAACAGGAGGTTCGGAGCCGGATCAAGCGAAAAATTCGGAAGCTGCTTCGTGGAGCCGGTAACGATGAATTCCAGCAATGTTGCGGGCTCAAGTTCGATGAGTTGCCGGCGCAGATACCGGATGCTGGTTTCAGGAAGGGAGCGGATCAACTCATCGGTAAAAAAAATACGGGCCTCCTCCTGATCAAGCGTCTGCAGGGCCAGATCGCAGATTTCAAAAACACGATCGGGTTGGGGCATGACTTTCGAGAAAATCTGGAGCATTTGCAGATGCTCTTCGCGCGCATTGGACTCGAAGATGATGTCGTCAAACAACAATTGCTCCCGGAGCTGCGGGTTTACCAGGGACACCTCCCTTCCGGGAGTGTGGACAATCACCGCTTCAAGCGTTCCGGTTTCGGAGTAAACATGCAGGTTCATATGAAGTAGGTCGGGTCTGACATTTCTGCAGACAAAAGTTGCATATCACCATTGCAAATCAAAACATGAATTGCCTATGACCGGGCATCTCCCGATCACACAGGAGCATGATTAAAATCGTCATGGACACTCCATCTGACCTTATAAATCCAACATTTAAACAGATGAAATCGGGCATGTGGTGCTTTTCAAAGCAATTAAGGTCTGAAATCGGCAAAAAAAAGAGAGAATGACAAAGGTAACGGGTGAAGTTGTAACCTCAAAATGAAATTAAACGATTCCGCAGACAGGGATGTTAATCAATTATCGCGAAACATCCACCTGCGTTGAACAATGTAATTGCGGATGGGTACTTAACCATGATGGCCTCATTCGGGCACACAATTTCAGATTGATTGAAACAGCGCCGGCAGAAATGGTAAGCAGGCAGATGAAACAGACGGAACGCTATGGCATTGTCATCAACATACGATCAAACCGGTCCGGGTTCGATAAGCAAAAAAGAAATTTGGGCTTTGCTCGCACTGATGGACGATCCCGATCCGTTTGTGCATGAGAAAGTGAATGAACGCCTTTTGGAACTTGATGAGAAGAACGTGCCATTACTGGATGAAATCAGGGAGATGGTGGACGACCCGGTGCAGCGTTCCAGGCTCACGGAACTGATTCACAATCTGACTTATTCTTCGTTTGAACAGGAGTTTATTGAATATCTGGAGAAAGGGGTCCGGACACCGGACGATCTGGAGCAAGGGCAGCTGCTGCTTTGCCGGCTGGATAATCCGACTCTGCGCACAGATCTCTACCGACGACAGCTCGACAAGATGGCGGCCCGACTGGAACCGAAAGTGTTCGGTGATTTGACATCACAGGAGCGGATGCAGGCTTTTGTCTCGTTTTTTTTCGAGAGCGAGTATTTCAGAGGTGCTGAAAGCGATTATATGAATCCGGACAACTCCTTTTTGCATAAAGTCTTACTGCGCCGGAGGGGAATCCCGATTTCACTGAGCATGGTTATGATGTTTGTGGCCCGACGTCTGAACCTTCCGTTTTTTGGTGTGAACATGCCCATGCATTTTCTGCTCAAGTATGATACGGGCAGGGGGTCCACACTGATAGATCCATTTAACAGAGGTCGTGTTGTGAGCATCGATCAGTGCTCCTACTTTCTTCGAAATCACGGCATTGATCCGCTTCCCGCGCATTTTGACAAGGCGCCGGAACGGGATATTCTGGCGCGGTCTGTGCGGAACCTCATCTACAGTTTTGAAGAGCAGGAAAACACCCGGAGGGTGGATGAGCTGAAGCGTCTCCTGGGTTACATCATGCAGAGCAGCGCAACGTAAGAGCAGTGATGCCGTTTCAGTTCAGGGGCGCATGGAAGGGTCGAATGTCCTGGCCAGGGATGTGAATTTTTCCGCCTGTTCGCGGTTGCCATTTTTTCGATGGATTCGTGCGGCGATGATCAGCACCTCCGGATGTGTCGGTATCTGTTCCATCATCTCCTTGAGCAGAAGGGCAGCTTGCTCGTAATCTTTCTCCCCGATGGCAATTCTGAGCCTGAAAAGTCTGAACGCTACCGAAGGTTGCGCATTTTCCAACTTCACAAGATACTTTTTGCACCGTGAGTAAATGGTGCGGTCGTAATAGAAACTGATCAGCTCGTAATACAATTGCGGGTCGGGTGCAAGCGAGCCAAGCTGTTCTTCCAACTGTCTCAGCACATCACGCTGGTTGGCGGCCATCATGAGCCGGATCATTGCCTTGAGGGCGTCCGGAGGAAAGTCCACCTGCAACACTCGGGTTTTTTGTTCGCTGGTAAACAGGCTGCTGAAGTATTCGAGGAGGTGTTCTTCGGGATAAAACGGATTGATAATTTCGCCGAGGACCACAAACTGACGGAGCGGATCCGTTCCGGTCTGATCTGCCGGGAAACGGGGTTCAATGTTCCACTCTTTGTGGAACAAAGCGGCGTTTTTCCAATATTCCTTGCTGAATCGAAAGAGTCCCAGGTCTCCTGTTGATTTGCCGCCGAGGTGTGTGACCTGCTCCCGGTTGTCAATCATGATCCGGAATCCTTTCTTCTGGAGCCGGTAACAGAAATCGATATCTTCAAAAAACGCCAGCCCGTAGCTGCGGTTCATGGTGAGTCCAGGCTGATTTCGGAAGGCCATGAGAAAACCATCGACCAGATCCGTCTCGGTCAAGGGCTGATCGTCGGAATGGTCATCATGCTGTGCCTTGTTCCAGGTGTGTCCGGTACGAGGTGCGATCAGCCCGATATCGGGATTCTTTTCCAGTTTGTGTGCCAGTCGGGCAGGAACGGGGTTTTTCAGGATTACGTCGTTGTGCATTACAATGACTATGCCGTCTCCGGCTTTGCCCAGACCCTGATTCACCGCCCCTGCGAATCCGAGGTTCTGCTCATTCCTCAGTACGGTTATCGTCGGTCGCTCCCTGGCCAGGTTTGTCAAAAATTCTGGTGTGTCGTCGACGGATGCATTGTCAATTATGATGATGCGGGTGCGCTCGGTTGATGTTTGACGGAAGACAGAGGTCAGGCAACCCTCCAGCACCGGTCGCTGAACCGTGGTTGTGGGGATGATGATGGTCACGTCTGGCTGCTGGCTGATTTCATCTCCGAAAACGGAAGATGGCATGGGTTGAGCCGGTTCTGACTCGGCTTTTTCCTCGTCGCCAAGATCAATGAAAAACTCCGTATCATCAGCAACATCGCCGGCGCCAGGTGTATCATCTGCGCCTGGAG
>SKXL01000233.1 GCA_007128425.1 Balneolales bacterium
AGTGGGATCAGGCACTGAAATCCGACAGGAGAATGTACCCGCATCATGACCTCAAACCCGAAGATGTCGACTGGAATACGCCGCCTCCCGTTACACCGGATGAAAACGGCTATTATCCCGTACCGGTGCCCGGCGTAACCCAGGTATTGTAATAATATGCATTGCAACTCAAGTTGAATAATCTAACGGAATGGAGATGGTGTATAGGCCAGGCCAACAGTAAAACCCAATCCACTGCTCTGTGTTCCGAAGCTGTTTCCATACGTGAAATCCATTTCTAACAGATCCGATATCACCTCCAATCGAAAACCGACCTGAAAATCGGGTGTTTCGGTGTTTCCCCCAAACAATCCTCCAAGCAGTGTCACCGGTCCGGCCAGTGCCAGGTGACTGGTCGAGCTTACGGGAAAAAACATGAAGACACCCTGAATGATACCCAGGATGATTGCGATCCAGATCGCCATAAAAAAACGTTTGATTCCGGACTAAACCGGTTGGGTTTAAGCCGGCTTAGACGGCTGTGATGAACGTAAATCGCTGAAATTACTGATTTGCCAATCAAAAACCCAAACTTTCTGTTTATCAGGTTTAACTGAAACCATTGCCATTTCCACAACCACCTGGTGATTTCTGTCTACAGTTAAAAAGATTCAATCGTCGGGTCACCGTCACGGGTCCACCCGGTCATAGCGTACTGTGCGGGTATAGCCGGAAGGATATGCCCCCACCTGCAGCAAGTTCGGGCGCAAGTTGAATGTGACCTCAACTGCTTCCACAACAGCCCGCCGCCCCAAAGTAAACTCCACAAACTTCTCGCGCTGTGCGGGATTGCGCCAGACCGCGCGAAAACGATCACCCTCCCAGTGCTCCAGATCCGCCATCTGGGAATCATCAACCCAGAAGCGCAGCGCAAGTTGCCCTTCTTCGGTTTTCATGACTTCCAGTTCGGCGTACAGATCATCATAATACCGACCGGTATAACGCTCCATCGGCAGTGACGGCGGCACATGATCCTGCCGCATTTGACGAATGGTGTCCCGCTCCGCCATCTGTCGCGCATAGTTATCCTCGTAATCCCCCCGGATGTGCTTGTTCCATTCAAATGCGCTTTTCCCCATGAAGTGGTCCAGAACCGTATACGCCACCGCATCGCGAAACGGCGTAAATGTATTTGCAACCACAATGATCCCAAGATCCTGTTCTGGAAGGAGGATGAGGGTGGTGTTCATGCCGTCGGTCCCCCCTCCATGACGCTGAATCCGAGCCCCCCGGTAGTATTGAACGAACCATCCAAGCGCGTAGCTGCTGAGATCATCGTATATCTCATTCTCCGCCAGTACGGTCTGGGATGAGTGGAGATCTTTCATTACCTCCTCACTGATCAGCATTGTACCGTTGAATACCCCCGGCTCGCCGAGATGCAGCTTCATCCACTGTGCCATCTCATAAACACTGGAATTTATGGATGCGGCCGGACCCGCATTGTCAAAATTCCGGCGCGGTATGGTCACCATTTCGCCTCGGATCTCCTGGTGAGGCCAGGCCGCATTCTCATCATCCCGGATCTGCGCCACAGATGTATTGCTCCGGTCCATGCCCAGCGGTTCAAAAAAACGCTCCGCCACGAACTCGTCCCAGCTTTTACCGGTGACGGCCGGAATGATCTCCCCGGCAACCAGGTACATCATGTTGCTGTAGACATACCCTGAACGAAACGGAATTTCCGGCTCCAGGTAACGTAGACGGTAGATCAGCTCCGACCTCTCCCGGTTTGTCATGTACTGCAGCCGGTTCCCGATCATGCGCCCCAAGCCGCTGCGATGCGAAAGCGCATCACGAATCGTTATGTTCTCAGTAACCCAGGGATCATGCAGCCTGAAATCGGGCAGCCATTGTACAATTGGATCGTCGAAGCTGATCAGCCCTTCATCCACCAGCATCCCGAGGGCTGCAGCCGTAAAGGCTTTGGTAATGGATGCGACACCAAATAGCGTATGTTCGTCGACCGGTTCAGGCTCACCCCGTTTTCTTACACCGAAGCCTTCCGCGAACACTATTTCGTTATTGTGCACAACCGCCACGGCCATGCCCGGGATATCCCATTGCTTCATGCCCTCTTCGATGTAATCGGCAAGATCGGCAGGAGGTGCATCCGGAAGGACATCATTGTGTCTATCACAGCCGGCCATACCGGTGATTACCGATCCGGCAACGACACTCATCCAGATGATAGAGCGAAAGAAAACACGAAACGGCATCACCTATTTTTTACTTCCACCCGATTTGGATCCACCTGATTTGGATCTGCCGGAGCTCTTCTTCTTGCCGGTTCCTGTGGGCTTGCCATGATCATCGAGCCCGGAGTCATCCATATCGACGTCTTTGGGATCAATGGCAGCTGAAACCTTGCGACCCGAGGGATCCGTAATCGACGGATTGAACGCCTCAAGGAAGTTCATGGGAAGGGGCAGGAAAGTGTGGGAGGAACTCTCGCCACTAATCTCCTGCATGGTCTGCAGGAAGCGCAGTTGCAGCGCAACCGGTGTGTTTTCGATCATTTTACCGGCTTCAACCAGCTTGGCCGCGGCCTGGAATTCGCCCTGGGCGTTGATGATCTTGGCACGACGCTCACGCTCCATCTCGGCCTGCCGTGCCATGGCGCGCTGCATCGATTGCGGCAGGGTTACATCGCGAACCTCAACTGTTACCACCTTGATACCCCAGGGATCGGTATGCTGGTCGATGATCTCCTGGATTTTCTTGTTGATCTTGTCACGCTCGGAAAGCAGTTCGTCGAGCTCGGCCTGTCCAAGCACACTCCGCAGTGTCGTCTGCGCCAGCCAGGTGGTGGCCACAAAATACTGTTCCACATTGATGATCGCTTTCTCGGCATCCACCACACGGAAAAAAGTGATGGCATCTACGTGAACCGTCACGTTGTCCTTGGTTATAATCTCCTGCTTGTCCACGTTAATAGTCAATACCCGCAGGTCAACACGCTCGATCTTATCAATAAAGGGAATAAGGATGATAAGTCCGGGTCCTTTGGTCATGTAAAATTTCCCGAGCCGGAATACCACGGCGCGTTCATATTCCCGCATGATCTTGAACATCTGGGGCAGGACGATACCCAGGAAAATGACAATCACGATTACCCAGGTCAGCAAATCGGTCAGGCTAAATAGTGTTTCCATAGCGGTTCCCTAATCTATTTAAGATGATTCCTGTTTGTCAGCCGGTCGAACATGCAAGGTCAGGCCGTCGACTTTTACAACTTCAACTTTTTCCCCTTTCTTAATCGGCGTATCACTCCGGGCTTTCCATATCTCTCCCATCATCATGATTCTGCCACGTTCTTCATCAATTTTTTCCATGGCAGTCGAAGTCTTGCCAACCATGGTTCCAATACCGGATTTGCTTTCGCCAAATTGTGCCCTGATTCCATAATAGACTACAAAAGCGAAGAACAAAACGGTGATAATAGTGGCTGGAATGATCCAGGCTAAAGAAAGCTGCATATCCTGGGGCAGATCCTGAAACAGCATCAATGCTCCCAGGAAAAAAGCGATCGCTCCTCCACCAAGCAAAATTCCGAATGTGGGAGTGAAAGCTTCCATCACAAAAAGTATTATGGCAAAACCGATGAGTAGAAAACCGGCGACATTGATCGGCATGGCCGCCACGCCGAACAGAAGCAGGATGAGTGCAATGACTCCGGCCACACCCGGCACAATGGCACCGGGATTGCTTATTTCGCCCAGTATACCGTAAATCGAGACCAGCGTCAATATCAAAAGGACCTCCGGGCGCAGGATGAAACCGAAGAACAGTTCGGCCAGGTTCTGCGGGATGTGGTTGACATCGGCATCCCGGGTGACCAGCTTGTGCTCATTCACTACATGTCCGTGCATCTGTTCAAGCAGATCGTCCAGGTCGTCGGCCAGAAAATCGATCACATTGATGGTAATGGCCTCACTGCTGGTGATGGAAGCCCCGTCGCGAACCGCCGATTTGGCCCACTCCACGTTGCGGTCGCGCTGCTCGGCCACGCTCTCGATGAAACTCTCTGCGTAGTTGAACACTTTTTTCTGCATCACCGTATCGGTCTGGGCTCCCCCCATGGTCACCGGGGAAGCGGCTCCGATGCTGGTGGCCGGGGCCATGGCCGCCACATGAGCCGCCAGGGTAATAAATGTACCCGCACTTCCGGCATTGGCTCCCTGGGGTGAAACGTACACCGCAATGGGCAAATCGGAACCCAGGAACATCTGTACAATTTCCTGCGTAACATTCAACATTCCACCCGGTGTATCCAGCTCAACGATCAGCATCTCGTCGCCCCGTTCATTGGCAAGGTCCAGCGCCCGGGTGATGTAGTTGCTCACGGTGGGACCGATGGACCCTTCCACCCGGATGACACTGACCGTCGGCCTGTCCCCTTGCACCTCCGTTTCGGTCCTCATCTCCAGGGTATCCCCTTCAAGCCGTTCCGAAACCGGCGTGCCTTCCCCGTTTCCGGTATCCACACCGACATGCGAATTGCCCATCAGCACCAGCAGGACGCCGCACA
>SKXL01000238.1 GCA_007128425.1 Balneolales bacterium
ACCTAATGGAATGTAATCGTGTGTTTGAATGGCGTTTCTCCGGTCAGATGGACACTCTCTCCTTCGTGCTTCGGCATCATGCCTCTCATCCGGGCCCATTTATGTCCGCTTTTGCCCGGTCCAAAATGGATCACGTCCTTGCCTGACTTGTACCGGCCCATGTTCTGATTCATAAAATAGGAATGTTCATTGTGCGGATCGGCAACCACCCCATGCAGCTCGCCACCACGACGGAAGCTCAATTCCAGCGATACCGGCACATGATCAACCCCTTCTATCTCAACATCCATGGTAACATTGCCATCCTGTTCGGTTATTGTCACCCGGTAGTTCAGGGTTTGTACTTGTGTCATCTCCCGTTCATCACGAGGCAGTTTTGACCAGTCACCATCGCCCGTTCGCTTGTCCTCCGGGAAGGGCTGGAAATACCCGTGCGTAACGGATCGTTCAAGCGTGATGGTGGTGTTCTGCATATCTGCTGTTTCTGCCTGAAATTGACCGCGACTCCCGTAAAAGGCTGCATGCAACTGAACGGCTTCCAATACCGCCTTGCCTTTCATGTAAGTAAAAAAAATGGTGTTGTTTTCAATGGCAGCAAGGTCTTTATCCCCTCTTCGGATGCGAAACACCCCGGAATGCGGAAACCGCTTTACATAATCGTCCGGTATTCCGGTTGGAACGGTCATTTCCCTCTGAAAAACAGGATCCTCGAGCAGCAGCGGGATCATCCATCCACCAGAGCCCAGGGCAAGATCGCGGATTAATTCACGCTCCGTGAAATCGGCAACCGCTGCATAAACAGGATTTTGATCAACTATGGCAAAGTATTTGTAGCCGTAATAATACCGTGAGATGTAACTTCCGAAACGTGGTCCCCTGCCGGCCGCCGCTGACATCAACTCACCGTGCGGACGGATATAATACAACGTCATTTCCAGATTTTTTCGGACGACATCCAGCAATTCCGGGCGGTCCAGCAAATGTCCGATGGTTTGAAATGCATTATTCACATGCGGGGTATAGGTGGCAACACTGGTTTCCTGGTACTGCCCATCCGGATCCATATCAATCCCTTCACCTAGCCAGTCATCCATGCGATCGATATATTGTTGTGACGGAAAAAACTGATGCAAGCGGGCCAGGGCATGGCATACGACCCACCGGTGATTGGGGGTATGAATCCCACCGACCAGCAAACCTTCTTCCGTTCTGTGAAGAAATAACCCCAGCTTTTCCGTCAGCTCATCGACACCATCCATCTTCAATAAAACGGCATAGGCCGGACTCAGATAATTGACGAAAAATGCGGTGTCGGGAGGCGAACGGAAATTTGTCGAGTGCAAGTCAATCGTTCCGTCATCGTGCTGCACATTCAACAGGCAATCCAGCGCCAGATGCAGGGATTCGTGCAATCGATCCGAGCGATAATACTCTGATGCCTGGGAGAGGAAAGAACTGGATAATCGAGTGATGTTTGTCCTCAAAACATGGGCATGAGCCATGTCATAGGAATCCATAAAGCCGCCATGCCAACGGTCGCCCGGTTTGTGAATTTGTCTTGAAAGCGCGTCTGAAATGAATGTATCATTGATTTCGGTTAAATCTTGAATGATCTGATCCAAATCGTGAACACGTTTGGATGGTTGAGAATGCAGCAATCCAGGCGCCAATGCGATGGCGGTTGTGGCAAAGCCGGTTTGTTTTAGAAATTCCCTTCTGTGGATGTTCATGGATTATCATTAGTATTGCCTAATAGATGGCAATCGGTTTAAAATGATCCGGGTGCGCTGAATCCCCATTGAAACCGCTTATTTTCAGCTTTCTTACATACTCAGCCTTGAGGGCATGTGTGAAATACTCCGGCCGGTTTTCACCCCATTGCACGGTACAATTCTCCAATGCCACATTATCTGCATTTCGAATACTGAACCCCGAAACAGCTGTTGTCTCTATACCTGTGTACACGTTGGTTGGCCTATTATCATATACGGCACCCTGTAAATCCGTCCAGCGATCCATAAACAGATCGATATTTACCATCTGAATATTCCTGATTCGGCTTTCTGACGATCCATTGATTCGAATACTGTTCTCTGATTGACAAGTAATGTTTGAAAATTTCACACCTTCAATACTGCCCACTTTGGTAGTAAATGTCCGGGGATGGGATGTAACTGAAATGGCCTCGCCGCAACCCCACCAGATTTGCGGGTATTTTTGAGCTTTAATTGATATATCCCTGAATTCAACATTATGGATTTTTCCGCTATCCCGCAGCTGGATCGTACATCCGCGATTGCTGTCAATAATTTCACAGCGCTCAAAAAGGACATTGTGAATATCATTAACCGTTTCTGTACCGATTTTCAAACCTGATGATTTGGACTGCAGGATGCAATCATGCACATGAATGTGAGAAGATGGACCGTAATCCACATCCTGTCTGGTTGCTTTTATTACAATCGAGTCGTCGCCTGCCCGAATGTCACAGTTTTTTATTTCCACATGTCTGCAATGGTCAGGATTTATACCGTCTCCATTGGGAATATCCATATGATTCCGGATGGTCATATTATCAATTAAAATCTCTTCGCAACCCACCATGTGAAGTCCCCAGTGTGGGGAATCTTTTAATTTGATATCACGAATTTCAAGTCCCCGGCAGGTGTATAATTGAAATATTCTGGGTCGCCATCTTTTTGCAACATAAATGACATCCTCCGGTCGATGATACTCCATGAACTCCAGTCCCTGCCCATTTATCAATCCCGTTCCGCTTAGCTTCAGATTTTTTATATCACGGGAAATGATGGCGGCCGGTATGGTATAATGGGTCTGATCCGTGCTTAACAAGAGTTCAACATCATCAGCCAGGTGAAACTCAATATTACTTTTCAATTCGATGGTTCCGGTATAAAACCGGTATCCACCCGGCAACACCACCCTGGCTCCGCCGCCGGTTGATGATGCAGCATCAATTGCCTCTTGTATGGCATTTGTATCCAGTGTTTTACCATCACCAACTGCCCCATAATCCATTACATTGAACTCCCGAATACTGCTTCGCAAGGAATTGGATGACACTATGGATGGAAATACCGAAAGCCCGGCAAGAGTGCCAAAGGCGATTCGGCTTCCTGTTTTCACTGCTTCGCGGCGATTCATTTTTAGTTTTATCTAATGAACATGTAAATTGTATCAGGCATTGATAAAAAACTTACCACAGCTGCTTTGTGCGATCCGACAAACTACTCTACTCATGGCTCAACCTGGGGTTCACCTCCATTGAGCGGTATGGTTATCAGTCGCGGAGCTTCTTCCGAAGTTGTAATTTTTATTTTTACATTCTCCCATTTGCTGAATGCATCGGGCAAATCATCCGTGATCCAAGCTACTTCCAGTGGTGCTGCCGGCCCCTTCGAAGGTTTCATCACCCAGGCAAAAACTGCATTTTCTTCAATATCTGTTGTATAAACAGCCGTAGGATTTGGCTCCTTTTCTCCGTAGGTCTCACTATACCAGCCACGAATTACCGGTTCGGTCTGCCCCGATACCAGTTCTGTTCTCCATGCCAATGAACCTGCAGGGATGATGGTCAGATTCCCTTTTGCCGCATCTGTAGAAGCCACCCGGTGCAGACCCGGTTCCATGGATCCGTTACCATCCTGTTCGATTTCCACTGTCAAATCCGGGGCATAATGCCACAAAGCTTCAAGCTTCCGCGGCCGATCAGTGACAATACGATCCACAACAACCCAGTATTTTCCAATCACATATAACACCGCACGCGTGTGTTCGGCGTGGCCCTCCACCCCTTCATAGCCTCCGTCAAAAGTATCAATTGCGAATACATAGTCATCGGTTATCGTATAATCCACACCCTCCTGCAACGGCTTATCTGCTATCCGTTCCCATACATCCTGACCTGAACCATCAATCAGAATCACATTCTGTGAAAACGAACTGCGAAAATAACCGCGCCAGTTCGTCGGGTCAAAACTGAAATAGTCTTCATGAGTATAACGACCGGTATCAACCAGAAGATCCCGACCATAAGCATGAATCGATAAATGTAATTTATCCCGGTGCTGATGCCCCGTGCCGTAGGGACCTGTGTGGAAAAAGCTCCAGTGGCCCATGGCATCCCATCCGTTTCGCATCACATGAATGCCAGACCACGGGAATGTACGGGAAGGAAAGCCCTCTGGGCTATTTCCATTCTGGCCATTTGTTGCAATATAAACCCATTCCGGACGATCAAAGATGCCGGCCGCATTCAGAATTCTGGGTCGGATATAGCTTCGGTCGGAATCGTTATTCAGGGGAATGTGACCATCGGGACGCATGCTCCAGGCCAGATAATCATACATGGATTCAATCCGTTCGAGATATCTATGCGAAACATCACGGCCGGCCTTTCGATAATTGCGAACCATCGTTTCAAAATGGTTCAGTGCAACGGTTTGGTAGGTACTTGTCAATTCGGTTTGCACACCATCAGGATACACCTGAATGTTCAGTTCTTCCTCCATCTTCTCCAGTGCATAATCAACCCACAG
>SKXL01000203.1 GCA_007128425.1 Balneolales bacterium
ATCCAATGCAACCCTGCAATGTGACCGGACTCCTGACATCGTGGGAGCAGGATCAACCCGCGAATTCTCCTTTTACGCGCGTCGAAGTGTTCCGTGGGGATTTTTTTGATTGGGATCTGTCACAAATCAACGGTCCTGCCCATTTCATCCTGCATGATGCCTTTTCACCGGATGCGAATCCGGACCTTTGGACCGTACCGACTTTTCAGAAATTGCTTGGCGCCGCCGATCCGGGTGCCATCCTGGGCACATACTGTTCGGCCACAAAAGCGAGGGCTGCCATGGTTTTGGCTGGATGGCATGTGGCACGTGTCCAGGGTCCTCCAGGCAAACGAGAGGTCACGGTTGCCTCACCCACCGATGAGGCGCTCTCCGGTTTCAAGCGTGTGAACGAAGCCCATCTGGCCGACCGTTTTCGGGAGGAGCTCTCCTGACTCACTCCAACGGCAGCCGGTTCAGCAGTTTTCCCAAAAACTTCCTGCCGTAAACCCGTCCAATATGCTCCATGTCAGCCAGCACCACCAGGCGCTCACGGCTGCGTGAAAATGCGACATTCAGCAAACGGGGTACCGAAAGACCATTCTTCGCCTCGTCGAAAGGCCGCACCGAGTAGTGGTGCACCGAGCCGCTTCGCACCTCTCCGCTCATCACCGTGTCGAGTATGATCACCCGTTTTTCGCGGCCCTGAAAGGTGTGGATGGTGCCGATCTCCAGATCATACCAGCGGTTTTTTCCTCGCAGCTCACGTCGCAGATGCCACACCGTTGAGCGGAACGGGACGATGATGCCGATCTCATGGAGCGCAATGCGATCTTTGGTCAGCAGCTGCCTGACCAGGTCGTTCAGCAGGGTCACATGAATATCATTGATCGGCTGAAATCCCCTTCTCCTTGTATCCTGCCGCAGCGAAGGGCGCATGGGTGAGGAGTCCAGCAGGGTAATGGATGAACCGGTCCGTTGGGAACTGGTCGTGGATGATTCGGTTGCCGCTGATCCCGTCATAGCCGTACCGATCCTGCCATCCGCAACCCTGTCCGCCGCCGAGAGCAATCGACCTTCATAAAAAACCTCACTGATTACTTTCGCCAGATCGGACTGCATCCGGTACTGAATATTGAAAAACGAAGTGAAACCGGGATGGTCATCATGCCACTGAAACAAATCTTCGGTGGATTTGGCACCAGAGACCGCAGCAAACAGATCCTGTTCCAGTACCGACCTGGATTCCGTATCACCGGTAATCGCAATAGGAGGCAGCTGCATCGGGTCACCGACAATCACCAGATGCTCCTTTGCCTTCGAGGCCGCCACCAGCATATAGGGAATATTGGCCATGGAGGCCTCATCGACAACAACAGCGTCGAAGTCCATCGGTTCGAGCATATCCGAGGTGCAGACCCGGGCCAGCGTGGTACCGATCACCTTGAAACGTCGCAACTGCACATACGCATGACGCTCTTTCTGTGTGATCTCGCGAATCTGCTCCTCGACGGCCTCGGCGCCGCCCATGCGTTCGATCTTGTCCTCGATGTGCTTTTTCTGCTGCGATGTGAGGTCCGGAAGTGAGAGCGCATCCAGCCAGTGCTGCAGATCGGCCGCCTCCTGCATCCGCGACCGCATCATCTCCTCGAGCTGCTGTTCAAAGTGGATGCGGTCCAGTCGCTCGCTTTCGAGGATCCGCTCGCCGAAGCGGGTGATGCGCCTGGGGATGGCGCGCAGGTTCAGCGTCTCCATCGCATCCATCAGCCCCAACATGCCGTTGTCAACTGCACGATTGGTATTCGAAACAAAAAGCACCGACTTGCCCCGGATCACATAATTGGCCATGATGTAAGCCAGCGTCGCTGTCTTTCCGGTGCCCGGCGGACCCCAAATATAGCTGACCGGTTGAACCATCGCCTTTTGGATAGCATCAAACTGCGCCTCATTGCGCATCCCGTCCTCTCGTATATCAACGGATGCATCGGAATGAGTGGAATCGGTTTCCTCCTTCGCTCCGCCCTGTATGGCGACTTCCGACTGTTCCGGATGGATCATCCGCTTGATCCGGTCCCTTCGCTCAACGCTATCCAGCAGTTGCATCAACGCCTCCTGTATGCGCCGGAGCACGAAATCGTTCTCCCATTCCAGCTCCACCTCGGCGACCGCTTCACCACAGTCTTCGGGGAAACGAAAGGTAATCGCCTGCTCGGTGATATCCACCGGTTGGATGATGAAGGCCCTGTCGGGAAGCGTGGCCCGGCACTCCTCAGCGAAACGCAAAGAGGGGTTGTTCGTCTCGAAACGGTAGAGCACCTCCTCCCCGCCCGAATGTGCCGCGCGCTTTCCGTCGGTCAGCACATCCGATGACGGACGCTCTCTAACCGCCTCAATCTCGGATGCGATCGCCATTTCCGCCAGATCCACCAGCTTTTCCGGGGTAATGCGTACTTTTTTAGCGCCAATAATCATCTGTGCTTTACCTTGCTTCTTAATTAGACCATCTTGCGGGCCGGAACTTACCACTTTCCCGAAACTTTTTTCAGAGAAGCTGGTTGAGAACCAACAGAAAATTCAGAGATATTACCGAAATATCAGGACTGACAGACAGCATAATCGACAAAGGTCTTTCATCGGGATTCAGCGATTTTGAGGACGCTCTTCAATATTTCTGCGGACTGAATCCGGAAGTCTTACACACAATGTACTCATGGCAATTACCAATCTGACAAAAATAATCCAGAAACTGATCGATTTGCCCATTCGATACGGCGAAATTTCTGCATTAATTGACCAAATGAATGTAAAAATATATTATATTTTCAGCATAAGAGAGTACAGACACATGGTATCTGTGTGCTATAACTGCGCCAACATGACCACTGAATTTCACTGCCACAACCCGATACATATTAGATGATCAACAGCTACTGATTCCTGAGCACTTCCACTAAAATTATCGAAACTCGCTCCGCGAATCACATCTGTTGTGTGTCATTCACGTTTGGTCATTATCCATCCAGGAACCTATCCCATGCTAAAGAAAATTTCCTTGATCGCACTCCTGTCGGTTTCCTTGCTGTCAGGAAGCTGCTCAAATTCCATTGGTCCCTATGATGATACCATCGCTTCCACGATCGTCTCATTTGCGCTTCCGGAATCAAGCCATGTCAAGCTTTGGATCGAAAATGCCTATCAGACAAGAGTCATCACTCTTGTGGATGAAGAACGGGCCGCCGGATCACATACTGTTACCTTTGAATTGGTTGACCCGAAAGGCAACGGCCACACATTCGTGAATCTTGCCGTCAGGTGGACGGAGTTCATCTACCATGATGCAAAAAACAGGAATCTTGATGATTTCACGCTCAGACACGTGAGCATCAGTCCACAATTAGGAGTTTCTTACAGCTTTCACTGATCCCACAACTCCGAACGGATGATCTCGGCCGACCGCGCATCGATCGTATACTCGAGCTTCATCCGGCGCTTCTGCGGAATCTGCTGCTCCACCAGCGATGCGATCGACTGCGGATAGAGCACCATGTCCACCTCACGCACAAAAAGGGGCAGCGACTTGCCGTACACCGCTCCGGCCATGATCGACCCTGGAAATTTGATACTCAGTTTCAGGTCGTCAATCAGCGCATTGAACGTCTTTTCCTCCCGGCTGATCAATCCGATGGTGGATATGGATGCGCGCTCGACCAGCGAAATGAGCATATCCGATTTCAGGTGGTAGATCACCGGCAATAAAATCGTGTTGTCCGCCTCCTCCCGGAAATGGCGCATAAGCTGCAACGGCACAAAAAGGGCATCGTAATTGACCAGTTTGTGCGGCTCGTCGGGAGTGATGGTCTCGCTCTTGATGCCCACCTCGGCGGCGATGGCGCGCGACACCATGGCGGCCTGCTCATGTGTGGATCCGGCCGATGCACAGCTCTCCAGCCGGCTCGGCCACTCCACAAACCCGAGCTGCTCCTGGAACAGCGCCTCGATCTCCTCCTCATCCAGCCCGTTGCCGATCAGCTCCTCGAGCACCCCGCGGATCCGCCCGGCGCCCATCTCCAGCCGCTGTGACTTGTCCAGGGGCACATTTTGGCGGTTCACCACAAACCCGCGTCCCTTCTCGCTGCGCAGCATCCCCTCCTCGGCCAGACTGTGATAGGCCTTGCGCACCGTATGGAAACTGGCTCCCAGCTGCCGACCCAGGTCGCGCGTCGACGGCAACACATCGCCCACCTGGAACTGCTTGGTGGCAATGAACAACCGGATACGGTCGGCTATGTGCTTCGCTGTTTTCATTGTTTGATGCGATTACAGATGGATGCGGTTTCGGGTGGATACGGCCTTCCGGTCCACTTTGAAACTCCCTTTTACTCAGTTGGGTACAATTCCTGGTGGATACGGTTCCGCGCTCCACAAAGATACTATCCTGACGCGGTTTTTTCGTATTTTTTTGCTTTTACTCCCGTATACCGGAAACTTCCATATTCCGGACATCGGCAAATATGAAATCCACCTCAACACAAAAACCGGCAAAACTTCG
>SKXL01000001.1 GCA_007128425.1 Balneolales bacterium
ATCAGAATTCGCCCTACAGCAACATAACCGTTCTGGAGAACCAGGGGCAGTACCTGTTTTTCCTGGACGGCATCCCCGAGATCATCACGCCGGTGCCGGACATGCTGTTCGTGGAGGAGTTCGTGCACCTGCCCATGCTGGCCCATCCGGATCCGCGCGAGGTGCTGATCCTGCGGGGTGGGGCGGGCGGCATGATCGACGAGGTGCTCAAGCATCCGTCCGTGCGGCACGTGACCTACGCCGAGCACGATCCGGCATTTCTGGAGGTGATCCGCGCCTTCCCCACAGCCATGACCGAATCGGAGCTGGGCGATGATCGGGTGCGGGTGCGATACAGCGACGGCAGGCTGCTGCTGGCCACATCGCCCCAGACGTACGACATCATTTTTATCGGGGTCAGGGAGCCCTCCAACCTGCAGGCCAACCGCTTTTTCACGCGTGAATTCTTCACTCTGGCGCACAGGCGGCTCAACGACGGCGGTATCCTCGTGCTCACCGCGCCGGGATCGCTCACCTTCCTCAGCGACGAGCTCAGAAACCTCAACAGCACAATTTTTCATACGCTGGATGATGTTTTCACGTATGTCCGGACAATCCCGGGCGAACACCACAACCTGTTCCTGGCATCCCAGGTCCGCGATGTGACCGACCTGGACCTGGAACGCATGGTGGAGCGCATGGATGAGCGGCAGATCCAGGCCGATGGCGTGGTGCCCTGGCACATTGAAAAAAAACTGCACGATGGCTGGCGCCAGTGGTTCCGCGACTTCATCAGCGGCGCCTCGCGCAACATCAACCGCGACTTCAACCCCGTCGGGCTCTTTCACCATATCACGCATTGGAACTCCCTGTACGCCCCGGAATTCGGACGGATCTACAACCGCCTTGAGGATGCGGGTCCGTCTACTCTCTTCCCCGGCCTTGCGCTGTTCTCCGTGCTGGTGCTGCTGTTGAACCTGCGCCGCAGGAAAGGCGGCGGCATAGGCGTGCCGTTCGCCATTGTCACCACAGGATTTGCCGGTATGATCTTCAGCCTGATCGTCATCTTCATGTTCCAGGTCACCTTCGGCAACGTGTTTTCGTGGATCGGGTTGCTTGTTGCCTTCTTCATGACAGGTGCAGCGGCCGGAGCGCTGCTCGTTACACGGCTGCTGACACATATAGGTGGCGTTAAACGATGGTTTCTGTCCGTGGAGGCAGTGATTATCTTCTTCACACTCGCGCTCCCACTGATTTTTTGGGTGGTCCATCCGCTTTTGGAAAGCCCGCTGGCCTTTGACCTGTTCCGACTTCTGTTTCTGGTGCTATCCCTGGTTGCCGGTATGCTGGTCGGAATGCAATATCCCCTGGCAAATCATTTGCTCCTTCAGAGGCGAAAGGGTGTAAGTCAAACAGGAGGAATGCTTTACGCAACCGATTTGCTGGGTGGATGGATGGGTGGAGTTGCCGGTGGTGTGGTGCTGATTCCCGTTATGGGTGTGACCGGTACCTGTTTGACTGTAGCCCTGCTTAAACTTTCCAGTTTCCTGATCACCGCCGCCGAACCCGAAAGGCGGCACATAGAGATACTACCATGACAAAAAAACGAACATCCAGTGATATCCACCTTGCCGTGGGTGGACCTGAAACTTCAACCTCAAGAAATCTGAGCCGGCGGTGTTTTCTGGGTCAGACCGCACGTTTCTGCTGTCAGGCCGGAATTACGGCCATGGTCTTCGGGAATCTTGCGCCCGGTGCGGTTTTTGCCGATAGCGGGTCCGGGGCGTTGCAAAACCCGTCCGGGAGCAGGTCCGGGGCGGATGGCACGAAGCTGTTTGACCGTGATTTTGTGCCGGGCTATGTGCAACTGCAGGAGTCGGGCAAGCTTTCCAAAAGAGCCGACGAACTGTGGGATATTATGAGCAATTGCCGGCTGTGTCCGAGGGAGTGCGGTGCGAACCGCCATCGCGGCCAGACAGGATTCTGCCAATCTCCGGGCAACCGGTTGTTTATATCCTCGGCCATGCCGCATTTCGGTGAGGAACGACCGCTTGTCGGTCGCGGAGGGTCAGGTACCATCTTCCTGACCCACTGCAGTCTGCGCTGTGTCTTTTGTCAGAATTACGAAATCAGTCATCTTGGACGCGGACATGAGCGCGGGGTGGAGGAGATGGCCGGCATGATGCTTCAACTGCAGCGACTCGGATGTCACAACATCAACTTTGTCACCCCGACACACTATTCCGCATTCATTCTCAAAGCCCTGAACGAGGCCTCGGCGCGCGGGCTGCGCGTTCCGGTGGTCTACAACACCTGCGGATGGGAGCGGCTGGAAATCCTGGCGTTGCTGGACGGTGTCGTGGATATCTATCTGCCCGACTTCAAGTTCTGGGACAGCGACCATTCAATCGAACTGACCGCCGGCACCGACGATTATCCGGATCTCACAAAAGAGGCGATCCTGGAGATGCATCGCCAGGTCGGGGTAGCCAGGCCCAACAGGAACGGTGTGATGCAACGCGGTCTGATGATCCGGCACCTGGTGATGCCTAACGAGGTGGGTGGTTCGGTCGAGATCCTTGACTGGGTGACCGAAAATCTGCCAAAAGACACCTATGTCAACATCATGGCGCAGTACAATCCATACCACAAGGCATTCGATTTTCCGGAGATATCACGAAGAATCACGGGTGAAGAATATCGTCAAGTGGTGGATCATGCAAAGGAGTTGGGGTTGACAAATCTGGATATCCAGGGGCATCGCTGGCTGCGGCGCTGACCGGAGAAAACGGATGCGATAACATGGAAGGGTTGTGTTTCAGCACACCCTCGTCCGGCGCCGGCATGGTCAAGGTGTAACCGGGCTGTTCGTCCCGCTCGTGAGGTGGATGGATGGAGACCGGGACCCTTTCCGGCACGCTGACATTGTTGAACAGCATGCATCCGGCAGCGATCAATGCCGCCACCGTTGCCACCGCGAGTTTTTTGAAGTATTCTCATGAAGCAAAATTAACGGGAACAGTTACCAGTACAAAGAGAATATGAAAAGAAACGCAATGGAGCCAGTCCGGTTTGGCGGGGATTTGCACCGATCATTAATCCATATGGTTCCGGCTCTATTTTACAGGTTGAAAAAGATAGTGAATGAGAAACAGATAAACGCATAACCATTATAATTTGTTAGTAATTACAACAGGTAAAAAACAGAAATACCATATGACAACCAGGAAAAAACGAGGAACACTATGAGCACCTACATTATCCTGAGCAAAATATCCCCGGATGCATTAAAAGAACCTGATGACTTCAGGAAAATGGCCGACACGGTCAAGCAGAAAATCCGCAAAGAGTGTCCGGATGTTGTCTGGAAAGACAGTTATGCTGTCAAGGGGCAATACGATGTTGTGGATGTCGTTGAGTCGAGCGATCCGGGTCAGGTGGATAAGGCCTCGATGATCATCCGTTCGCACGGGCGCTCGGACACCCAAACCATGCAGGCAACACCCTGGAAGGAGTTTCTCGCTACGATCTGACCGCACCTGAGCATGAACAGCATGAATCGGATCAACACCGGAATTTCCGGATGGGTCTTGTCCGGCCTTTCCCGGATGCCATAGGTCCAGGCGATGATAAGGTATTCAACGGGCTTGTGCTCTCCGGGCCATTAGCGGTTAATCCGCTTCCGGAGGAAGCGGATTGTTGTGTCGTTAACTGGATGATTAAATCCTGAATCAGTACATTGTCGTAAGCATAAAAATCATAATATCAGTGATATATGGTTGTGGGATTTGGATGAGAAAAAAAAGGCAACGCGCCATAGTAAACTGAACATTTGTCATTATGTTAAACCTTTTTGATTTCCTGGAAGCACATCCGGAGCAATTTCAGCAGTACAAGGTAAATGATCTTCTTTTTGTGGAATATCACTGCATTATTGAAGATGTTGAAGTGGGATTCTGGACTCCAAACAATTATCTCACTTACGTACTCACCGGGAAAAAACAGTGGCGCGATCTTGGGGTGGTATATACCGGCATGCCAAACGATGCACTGTTTTTCAAAAAGGGCGGCTATGTTGCCCACCAGTTTTTTGAGGAAGAATTTTGTGCACTGATGATTTTTATGCCGGATGATTTTATCATCAATGTGACACAAAAAAATCAGATCTTGGCTCCGAAACCGACTGATGATACATCCGATTCCATTATTTGCCTGAATATCGATGAATCATTAACGGCGTATTTTCAGTCGGTACTAAGTTATTTTTCCAAAAAAACACCTCCACCAAAAGAGCTGCTGACTGTTAAATTCGAAGAACTGATTATTAATATCATTGCTGACCGGAATAATAAAGCGCTGGGCGATTACTTCAGAAAAATGGGTACCGATGCAAAAATTTCCCTCAGCGAAGTGATGGAATCGAACTTCAACTATAATATGAAATTGGAAGAATATGCCCGTTTATCAGGAAGAAGTCTTTCGACCTTTCATAGAGATTTCAAAAAAATATACAAGATTTCACCCAGGAAATGGTTGACGCA
>SKXL01000225.1 GCA_007128425.1 Balneolales bacterium
CAGCGCAGCATAACCCGTATCTTGACATTAATCAAATAACGCACCTTCTATTCAAATAACCAGGGACCATTTTCTGAACTGTTTACCCGTATTGATCAACTATCGATGACTGTCAGCGCACTTTTGGCTAATTGAGTACATCAATCGTAGATAATATAAAACGACCGGAGCTTGCGAAAGGCCTGCACCTCATGCTCCCAGGCATTGATAATTTCTATGGCCTTGGCACCACTGCTGAGCATGTCATATAATCGATCGGTACCGCCCAGCCGTGCCAACCAGCCCTTGTTAAGCAACATCTCACGCTCTTCATCGGGTGCGGATGTATAAAATACCTTGAGCAGATGCATGCCGGCGGCCACCGGTTCCACGGCATCCGGATCCTCCACAACATACCGGACTCCATGCAGTTTTTGACCCAACAATTTGGGACGGGCCGACATACCGGGGATACTTTCGGGTGTGAAAGTAACCGGTTCGAATCGCACTCCGGGCAGACTTCGGTCATTGAGCAAGGAGGCCAGCTTTCGGCCATCGGCCCATGGAGCCCCAACCTGTAAAAACGGTTCATAGGTTCCACGCCCCTCACTGGCGCTGGTGGTCTCAAAATAGCACGAACCGGGATAGACCAGTGCGGTCTCGAAATCGGGGATGTTCGGACTCGGCGGGATCCATTCCAGCCCGGTGTCACTCCACAGCATGTCGCGGGTCCAACCGCGTACCTCCACCACAGACAGGTCCAGTGCAGCCACCCCTTGCATAAATTCCTCTCCCCGGATCATCAGCGCCAGTTCACCGACGGTCATGCCATGGGTCACGGGAATCGGGAACTGCCCGACAAACGATTCGAATCCGGATTCCAGTACAAATCCCTCAACCTTTTCTCCCCCAAGCGGGTTGATGCGGTCCAGAACCACGAATCGCAGGCCCTGTTCTGCCGCGGCTTCCATGGCCAGCCCCATCGTACTTATGTAGGTGTAAAACCGCGCTCCGATATCCTGGATGTCGAAGACAAGCGCATCTATCCCTTCAAGCATTTCGGGTGTGGGTTTGCGAATCTCTCCGTAAAGGCTGTACACCGGCACACCGGTCTGCTCGTCGACCATGTCGTCAATAAGCGCACCGGCGTCAACATCGCCACGAATACCATGTTCGGGACCAAACAGAGCCACAAGCTGCACATTTTCAGCTTCATGGAGGATGTCCGCCAGGTGGCGATCGCCAACAACGGCCGTGTGATTGGTGATGAGACCAACGCGCATACCGTCTATCACACCAAACCCCTGCTCCACCAGACGTTCGGCGCCGGTGCGAATGTCCGGCAATGTGTCATCTCGGGTATCCGTGCCGCATGCCGTGACGAAGGCAAACGCAAAAAAAACAAGTGCCCGTATCATCGCACTTCGTAGTGAAATCCATCTTCATCGATCCAGGTCCGCACAACCACTGCACCACTTTCAATGCTGTTGTGACTTACAGCCGTAATCAGGTAAATAGCGGAAGTTTTGCCACCAGGCCAACGATCGACATACTGCCGCTGCCCGGTGACATCAATCATATTGCGCGCCGATAGGGCTTCGTGAGTATGTTTCATTATTGCGCTCTTCTCCGCCGAATAGGGATGCCGTTCGGCGAACTGATCATCGGACATATCAATCCGATAAACACCATAACGCGCGGTTTCGGCCCATGTTTGTGAGTCGGCCGGGTGAGAAGCACGAGACGGATCGGGCTTACTCCAGGTCAGTATCACACGTCCGTCATCGCTCCAGGAGGCCGATAGCCGATCGACCGGCGGCGGCGGATCCTGGCTCTTCCATGGCAGTGACGGTGTGAGGGCAGGATAGCGGTAAAGCTCGTTGCGGAGCACATCCGTATACCCTTTTGGATTGGCGATCAGATGTTCGGTACGAAAGAAGATATTGCCCTGCACGTGAACATTGTCGATATTCATGCGCAACTGTTCCAGCGCCTGATCCAAAGACCAATCGATTGGAGGTAACATGCGATAGGGGGCGAGTCCGGCATACATGTGTCGCTCATTTTCAAAGGCGGCACGTGACCAGTACTCCAAAAGAGGCGCATATGGCGCATTGGGATTGTCCCGTTCGAAATAGAGCTGCGGATTGATGTAATCGATGGTGCGCTGCTCCAGCCAGGCGAGTCCGTCGGCATAAAGGTGGTAATATCCCTCAAAAGCATTGGTGCCGGTATCGGTGTTTTTACGAATACCGAACGGACTGATTCCAAACGTTACATGCGGTGCAATGGCCTGGATACTGTCGTGCACCTGGGCTACCAGCTTGTTTACATTGTGACGCCGCCAGTCACCGATGTTCTCGATTCCGTTATGGTGCCTCAGCCAGGTGAGAGAGTCCTCATTGGTCACCGGAGAGTAGGGATAGAAGTAGTCGTCAAAGTGAATGCCATCGATGTCATAGCGGCGAAGGATATCCACAATCACGTTCGTCACATAATCACGTACCTCGGGCATACCGGGATTGAGCATGGTGTAGTACTCATCAAGGCCGCTTGCGAACTCGAGGATCCAGCCGGGTTCGCGACGACTTATATTGGAACCGGCCAGCGGGTACATCCCCTTTCGCCGCTCTACACGATACGGATTGAGCCAGGCGTGCAATTCCATGCCGCGGCTGTGCGCCTCACGAATCATGAACGAAAGCGGATCGTAGAATGGATCGGGTGCACGTCCCTGCTCGCCCGTGAGCCAGTGCGACCACGGGTCGTAGGCCGAGGCATAGAAGGCATCCGATTCACCACGGACCTGAAACAGTACCGCATTGATGCCGATATCCTTGAGACTGTCCAGCATGGCAATGGCATCCGTTTTCTGTTGCTCTACAGGATGATTATTCGAAACAGGCCAGTCCAGATTCATCACCGTAGTAAGCCAGGCCCCGCGAAATTCATGTTTTGGCGGATCCTGTTCGACCAGCAAGGCCGTCTTTGTCGTTATACCGGCAGCTTTGCATCCGGTAGCCATGAACATCAGAAAGATGCCCAGCAGCACGAACCTTGTGGGTTTTGCGAATATCAATTTCCTGTAATAAACTGCTTTCATTATGGATAATACGAATTGCCGGTTCTAAATATAACAGCAAACAAGAGGAATTTCATCGGAAATTGAATAACTCGAAATCAAGTCGTTTCAGTCGTATATTCCGCTATCATGACACATGATATAACCCAATCTGCACTCCCGGGGAAACCAAAAAGTATTCATGAAAATCCTTCTTGCCGACAGCGGATCAACCAAAACCGAATGGTGTCTTATCCAGGACGATACCACGCCCGTGACGATCTATTCCGCCGGACTCAACCCGTTTTACCACACCGTGGACACCATCGCCGCCGAAATCACGGAGAACGTCACACCCGACATCCCCGCTGCCGGCCGCATCTATTTCTATGGCGCCGGATGTGCGGGTGATGAGGCGACCGGACGCATGACCGCCGCGCTCAGGAAAGTCTACGGCGACATACCGGTGGAAGTGGACTCCGACCTGCTGGGTGCCGCGCGTGCCATCTGCGGACGCAAGGAGGGCGTGGCCTGTATCATCGGGACCGGATCCAATTCGTGCCTTTACGACGGCAAGGCCATCGTCGACCAGGTGCCCGTTCTCGGTTTCATCCTGGGGGATGAGGGCAGTGCCGGATACTTCGGACGCAAGATCCTGCAGGCCTACTTCTACCGTGAAATGCCGGAGGAGCTGCGCTCATGGCTGGAGAAAAACTTCGACATGGCCCGTCCCGCCATCCTCGACGCCGTCTACAAAAAGCCCCACTTCAACACGTTTGTCGCATCCTTCACCCGGATGTTCGCGGAGTTCGCAGAGCATCCTTATGTGATCGGCATGCTTCAGGAAGGAATCGGTGAGTTTCTGGAACGGCATGTACTTAAATACCACACCGGTCCGGATGTACCGGTTGGATTCGTGGGATCGGTCGCCTATCACAATCAAACGGTCGTCCGGTCCGCCCTGGCCCGAAAAGGCCTCACACCGGGCAATTTCATAAAGACTCCTATGGAAGGACTGCGCGCCTACCATGGCGAGGAGCTTTGAACTGAGGAGAGATCAATGTCCAGCCGAAGAACGACACCACTTGAATATCCAAAACTGCAATCTCATCAATGCAGTTTGGAGACGCGGCTGAAAAATCTCGGTTTGGTCCCTTTTTTTCAAACGCTGGATCGACAATCTCTGCATAAGATCAATGTCTTGTTTCGTGCCCATCATGTCCGCCAAAACGATGTTATCTATCGGCAACACGACAAAGCTGCGTATTTGCGGATACTGGTTTTTGGCGCCGTCTGTCTGTTGCATCATACGGAAACAGGCAAGGATATACTGATTGACCTTTTGCAGCCGGGAGAGTATTTCGGAACCCTGCCTCTTTTAGGAGATGATCATTATTCGGAAACCGCTTACGCTCATACCGACTGTTGTATCCTGGTCATCAACGGCACTGATTTTGAGCAGATTTTGCATTTCCATC
>SKXL01000134.1 GCA_007128425.1 Balneolales bacterium
CCGGTACTATCAGTGCTTCCGGTGCTTCCGGTGCCTCTGACACCGTTATACCCGGTTTCGATATCCCCCGTGACTCTGAATTCCGGAAGATCCTTTCCTTTCAGATCCAGAAGTGCAATTTTATATCCATCAGATAAAAATTCAGAGTAGAGCAGCTCTTCCCCTTCGGGGTGGGGATTAGGCATAAATGCACCACCAACTACATTGGTAAGCTGCTGAATGGTGCCGTCGGCAAGCGAAATCCGGTAGATGTTAAACACACCGTCATGATCGGCGCTGTAGTAGAGCCACTTCCCATCCCGGCTTACCGCAGGGTCACGGTAATCCACAACCGGATCGGTCAGGACCGGAGTCATTTCGTATCGGTTGTCCGGATCATCGCCGAGTGTGATTTTGTAAATCCCGCGATGAGCGGTGTGAGAGTAAGCGGCATAGAGCGATTGCCCATCGGGGTGCCAGGCCGGACCGTAAAGCTGTTCACTGTTGCGAAACTCGGTTATACGAATCAGAGAGTCACTTTCAATGTCATACAAAAACAGATTAATAGATCCGTCCTCGATTTTTCCCGCTGCAATGATGTTTTCATCGGGACTCCAGGCCGGATCCTGAAGTCGCTCGCTGTAGGTCAGTCGCTTGCTGTCACCCGATTCCGGGTCGTACAGGTACAGGTCGCGGTAAAGTTCCCCGTATGCGTTGATACGCGCCCGGCTGTATGCAATGCGCGATCCGTCTGGGGAGTAGCTGAATGAAGTCTCCAGGCGTCGCAGGGGAGAGGAGCCAAGGTGACACTCATGCGGGTGTCCGGGATGGGCCCCTGAACTGTTGAAACCATGCGGCAGATTGCGATGCCCGGTTGTCCCATGGCTTTGTACCAGGTTTCGGGAGGATGCGCGTGTGCGTTCGGAAAACCGGCTGTTATGCATGGAAAGTGACCCTAAGGCATGCTCAAAAAGAGGAACTTCATTGAAACTGGCAGATTGGATACCGCCACTGCTACTTTGGCTGCTGTCCTCGTTTCTGTTATTCTCATTGCCATCATCCGGTGGATGAATGCTGTCGGCGTCACGGAAATAGAGTGATACCATGGCGCCATCCCTCATTTTATTGGACAGATATGCAATCTGTTTTCCATCCGGACGATAGGTGGCATGGAAATTGAAAAAGCCGAGCGGCTCCACCCAGGTGCGGTTTTCGGGGGTCAACTCACGTCCTTCAGCAAATCGGGTATACTGCGAGGTAATCTCATCAATCCAGTCTTCGTACACCTGTCTGCCGTCAATGCCGGTTGCATTTTTGATGGCCTTGCGTATATCGTAGACGCCCCGCTGGCTGAAAGCCCGGGTGATGTCGGCAATCGCCTGTTCACCGAAGCGATCGGCAAGGTACCGGGTGAAGGCAAAACCCTGATTGTACACCAGTTCGCGTTCCAGGGAAGTCTTGGAGGTGAAAGTGCCCATTTTTTCGAGGCTCAGCCAGGTGCTGTCCAGGATGCGGGTGCGCAGCAGCATATCACGGTGGCTGTCCCAGTCATCATAGTAAATTTCATCACGCATATACTGAGCTGTGCCTTCGGCCAGCCAGGCAGGCATATTGATACCGGATAACGGATAGGTGATGATGCCGTTGGGGAAGCCGTAGAGTACATCCGGGCGGCGTACATCTTCGTAGGACAGCCACTGGACGTAGCTGGCAGGATACCTCCTGCTCTTCTTCATCGAAGCCTGAAGCTGGACAATGTGTGCGAATTCATGTGTAATCACATTGCGAAGCCAGTTGTGGGTGCCACGCAGTGGCGTATCGAGTGAGGGCAGCCAGATCTCAATCTTGTTGTCGTAGAAAAAGGCAGCTCCATTGGAGTAATCAAGACGGTCGATGAGTAAAATACTCACCTTGTGTTCCGGCACGTGTCCGTAAAGCCCGGTGATGGGGCCGTAAACTTCTTCTGCTATGCGTGAGACCACCTGTGCCGGGCGGCTGCTGCCTTCCTGAAAATGGACAAGAAAATGGTCGCTCTCGATGGTGTACCACTCAAGGTGATGATACGGATAGTCGTAAAATGCCGGATTGCGCTGAGGCACGGCATCCGTGGCGGTGAACAGCACCCCGGCAGCTACAAAACAGAGCATCATGGCCGACATCATCAGTTGACTGCGATAGCGTGGTATGGCGGGCAAATGGGTCAATGCGTGACTACAATTTTGATTAATTTTGATTCCGAGGTGCTGCCACTGCGGGCGCGGACACGGGCAAAATAGACTCCGTTGCCCCAGGTTGAGGTGTTAATGCGTATCTCTTCGGGAGACCGGCCCCGGGATTCGGCACGGGTCTCAAAGACAGTTGACCCACCCGGATTGATCACCGTGACGTCAATGCTGGCCGGTTCGGAGGTTTCGAAACGAATGTAGGTGTGGTCATTCGCCGGATTGGGCCAGTTGTAGGTTTCCCGGGTGTTCAGGATACCGAAATCGGGACGCTGAAGCCGCTCTTGCTCCATGTTCAAGCCTACCTTGTTTCCGGGCTGATTTCCATAAACGGATCCCCAGGCCACCTGGCCCAGTTCAGGAAGCTCCCAGGCCCGCACTTCCCCAACCGGTGAAACGGTAAACAGGTGGCCCTCAGCAATGAGGATGGGAGGAGGTAGAAGCTGGTTTGATGCCACGGAGTGTGAGGATTTGAGACTGCCTGCCAACAGTGAAAACCCCTCGACAGGTTGCAAGTAACGGTCATAAGCACGAATGGTTAGCGTCAGGCTGTCCCGTACAGCCGTGATGATCTCCTGCTGTCCGTCACCGGTAACATCGGCAAGCAGCGGGGCACCGGTGAAACGGGTGTTGAATGGTGCACGCAAGGGAAAGAAGTCAAGCATGCCTCCGTCCCGGTTAAACCCGAGCAGTTCGTTTGCATTGTGATCGGTTACAAAGATTTCCGCACTGTTATCACCGGTAAAATCACCGAAAGCCGGCCACGAAAGATGCTCCGATCGGACAAGATGCATCAATTCCCGGTCACCTCGACCGGTGCGGTCGATGAGTGTGAGATTGTGGTCGGTAAGTATAAAGAACGCCGGATCCGCATCACCGCTGAATCGCAGGTTGCCGGTATATTTTCGGCGGGAATCCATGTCATCACGATCGAGATCGTACGAAAATGTGCCATCGGAAAGGGTGAACCGATCGTTTTGGATGGATGCAGTGATCCCTTCAACTGCGGCGCTGCGCTGGACGGGGAAGTCTTCAAAGGGAAGGATGCTGCCATCTGTGCCTATGCGCGCTGTGGTCATGTCGGCGTGCAGTGTTTGGTCGTTTTCGAGACTGATGAGACCCGGGCCAACAGGCATTTCTTCAACTTCCCAGAGAAGACTCCAGATTCCATCTTGCAGAGACCAGGTGCGAATTGTCTGGCGATTTATGTTTTGTGCTGTACCTCCATCGTTAAAGTTGGCAGCAGTGTTGCCGGTGCGGAACTGTCCGGCTGTGACCCGACCGTTCCGGATCAGTGGAGATGATGGCGATGTGTGGGGCAGAAAATCATATTCGGCTGTCGGGTTGGTGGCGGGTTGAGATTCGGTATCGACATTCGTGATCAGAATCGGCATGCTGTAGAAGCCACTGTCTGTTGGCAGCAGAAGATGCGGATGGTTTGTCTGTGTATCGTGAACGATAGCGGGACTGGCCGGAAAAAGGTTCGCCTCCGGCGCAAAACCGGCCGGTTCAGGCAGTGATGGATAGGATGTGCTAACCGACCGGGCATAGGTACCGGCGAGCGATCTGGCGAAAAAGTAGGCCTCCGGAATATTGTCGGAAAAGTCATAAAACTCGAAATAAGAGGGGCTTCCGGTATTACTGTTATTGGGAGGCCGGGTATCCGGACCAAACCTGTTCTCGTAGACGATGATACTGTCACCCCGGGCGGTGATTACGGTAAAGTCGTTGCCTGACCACCAGAAATCGAAGGCATGACCGTTGGTGAAGCGGTTCTGTTCGAGTCCGGGCTGTCGGCCGATATCGCGTGCGCCATCGGCTTCTACGAGCTGCACGCCTCTGCGGTTGCTGTTGGCATTAACCCGATTATCGTCGAGGGCGCTTCGAATCACCGCTTCGTCAATATGCCAGATAAGGATGCCGCCATTGAGCAATCGGTCATCATCGGTGCCGGCGATGCCATCAGGCCCGAAGTCCGGCCCACCGGGCAGACTCCAGTCAAAACTGCTCACATTGACAATGACCCCAGGCTCGATGACCTGATCGTATTGAGCCGAGTTGAACGGGTCAAACCGGTCATCATCAGGAGCAATGGTACGGGTTACGTAGCTGCCGTCCGGGGTGCGTATGGTGACTTCCAGCGGATCGCCGGATGGATTGCGATGGCGGTTTTCAATCAGAAAATATTCATCTTGTGATATGGC
>SKXL01000080.1 GCA_007128425.1 Balneolales bacterium
TCGGATTGCAGGTGAAGCGAGGTAACCACGGTGCTTTTCTTTCCGGGCTTTTTGCCGATCGTTGCCCATTCCGGAGCTTTTTCCAGCCGTGGTTGCTGTTTGAACAGCTCCACCTTCTCCATCATCTGTCCGATGATGCCATCCGACAGGATCATCACCGGATTTCGGTATTTGAACGCCAGGTCAAACGCCAGCCTCACGAAGTCGACGCTCTCCTGCACTGTCGACGGCGCCAGGACAATAAGCTTGTAATCTCCGTGTCCACCGCCTTTGACGGCCTGGAAATAATCGGATTGCGACGGCTGGATGGTCGCCAGTCCCGGTCCGGCCCGCACCACATTCACAATGACGCAGGGCAGCTCCGCACCGGCAAGGTAGGAAATCCCCTCCATCATGAGACTGATGCCCGGACTGGACGAAGAAGTCATCGCCCGTTTACCGCACCCTGCCGCACCGTAAACCATATTGATGGCGGCAATTTCGCTTTCGGCCTGAAGCACCTGCATGCCGGTCCGCTCCGGCGTGTCGGCACTCATCAGGTATTCAATAATTTCCGACTGCGGAGTGATCGGATATCCGAAATAGGCATCCACTCCGGCCAGAATGGCAGCCTCCGCCATGGCCTCATTGCCCTTCATTAGTCTGATGTCTTTTTCCATAAGCTCTCTGTTGTTTCTTTCAGCCGATCCCTGGTTCAACCGACCGGTTCCTTCACCCGGTAAACGGTAATCACGGCATCCGGACACACAATGGCGCAGTTTGCGCATCCGGTGCAGTCAGAATTGACTTTCACGACATACTGGTACCCTTTTGCGTTGACGGTCCGACTTACTGAGAGCACGTCTTTGGGGCATGCATCCAGACACACCTGGCACCCTTTGCACTTTTCAATGTCGATGATTATGTCTCCCGTTGCTGCCATATGCGAGGTTATTACGAGTAGAGACAATGCGATTCAGAAAAGCGCTTCCAGTTCAAAACCGACGTGTCTCACATTTCAGTTTGTTACCTGTGTGTATTGATGATAACGGTAATGTCGTTTCGCAGTTGTATACTCCAAGATGGTGTTTTCTCGTGAAAAAAAACAATTTTTTTTCACAATCCGGAGTTATCCCTTTCACTGTTAATATGATACCCGAATCTGAAGATCAGATGAAGTCAATCCGAATGGATAAGCACGATTTCAACACACTCCCGCGCATTAAGTTCACCGCCAAGTTTCTCCAAAAGATATTCCAGCGAAGTGTACCCGGTTATCATCAGATATCTTGGGAATGAGCGATATCACTTCTGACAAGATTCCAGACGACATCCCTTCCACCCCGGTTCATCGGATACCGTCCCTGGTCCGGAAGGCTCGTTTCAAAGAGTGGACCCAGTGTCTTTCCGGATTGATCTTTTTTCATCAATACCCCACAGCCTGCCCGTCGGCGCGCGACTCCGACGCCCCGAAATACACACCTTTTTCCTCGTGGTACAAAATGCCCTGGTACCGTCCGTAGAACCCGCCGCCGATTTCAACCAGATGCCCCCTGTCCCGCAACGCTTCGACAATTTGCGGGTCAATCTGCGATTCGAAGCGCACCAGTCCGCCATCCTCCAGCATATCCAAAAACGCGTCGGTTGGCTCAGTGGAGTTCGTATGCAGCCAGCGGATCGCGTCACCCGCCTCCTGGATGTTCATCCCGAAATCGATGATATTAACCAGGATCTGCACGTGTCCGATCGGCTGGAACTCCCCGCCCATCACCCCGAGGGAGAACCACGGACGCTCGTTCCGGGTGACGAATCCGGGGATAATCGTATGGAACGGACGCTTGCCGGGCGCATAGACGTTCGGGTGGGCCGGATCCAGTGAAAACAGTTCGCCGCGGTTCTGGAAGCTGAAGCCCGTGCCCGGCACCACGAACCCGGTACCCATGCCGCGGAAGTTGCTCTGGATGAGTGAGACCATGTTGCCATGCCGGTCGGCGGTGGTCAGGTAGATGGTGTCGCCATCCTTCAGCCCCTTCACGCTGCCGGCTATGCGTTTCAGAGCGCGCTCGCCGATCAGCGCCCGGCGCTCTGCCGCATACTCCTTGCTGATGAGCATTTCAAACGGCAGCCCGGCCGTGAAATCCGGATCGGCATAGTATTTCGCGCGGTCCTCGTAGGCCAGTTTCTTGGCCTCAATTATCAGGTGCAGCGCCTCCGGACTATTGAAGCCCATCGAGGCCAGATCGTAGCCCTCCAGGATGTTGAGCATCTGCAGCACCGCCGTGCCCTGGTTGTTCTGGCCGATCTGGTAGACGTCGTACCCGCGGTAGGATGCCACCAGCGGCTCGTGCCACTCGGATCGGTGTTCGTCGAAATCCTCGAACCGCAGGTAACCGTCGTGCTCACGCATGAACGCGTCGACCTTGCGGGCAATTTCGCCACGATAGAAGGCATCTCGGCCCTGTTCGGCCAGCAGGCGGTAGGTGTTGCCCAGGTCCGGATTGCGGAAGATCTCTCCCTTTTCGGGGCCGCGTCCGTCGATGGTGAATGTCTCCACAAACGCGCCGGCCCGCCCGGAAAGGATGCGCGCGCTCCGCTGCCAGGCACTGGCGATGACCTCCGAGACGGGGAACCCGTCCTCCGCGTAGTCAATTGCGGGCTGGAGGATGCAGTCCATCGTCAGCTCGCCGAACCGTTCATGCAGCTCAAACCAGCCATCCACCGCGCCCGGCACCGATACCGAGAGCAAACTCGAAGGCGGGATACTGTCGGCCTCAATCAGTCCCAGTTCGCCCAATAACTGTTCGTAGGATAGGCCTTGCGGCGATCGCCCGCTCGCATTGAGCGCATGGACCCGCCCCGACGCCTCATGCCAGACCAGCGCGAACAGATCCCCGCCGATGCCGTTACCCGTTGGCTCCATGAGTCCCATCGCCGCATTGGTCGCAATAGCCGCATCGATGGCGTTGCCGCCCTGCCGGAGGATATCGAGTCCGACTTGCGCGGCCAGCGGCTGACTGGTGGCCACCATGCCGTTGGCGGCTATCACCTCCGACCGGGTGACATAACGTTCGTTCTGACGGTCAATCTGTGCCATAAGCTCTCCATTCATCCATATGGTCAAAAAAATCAGAATTTGTACGGGTTTCATGTGTTTAAATATTTGTATTTATGTCGTCAGATGTAATGCCATGACCGTATTGAATCATACGCCAGTGTGTCCGGGCGCCATGAAAGATACGATCGCTTCAAGATGATATTTCTAATCATACCAAGCAACGTTTTGCAAGTATTTCGTGTATTGGCAGGATATGAATTCTTACAATCTGGTTTCCCTTTTTGATGGCTAACCTTTTCACAGATACGACGACGGTAAAAGCCTGGTCCAGCGGCACAGGGCGGTATGCCCGTGAGCTTGCCTCTTCGCTCGCCAGGTACCATACAGTTGTGACACCGTCTCAAAGCTGGAACCCACATGACCCGTTTTCTCCTTTGAGTAAAGGTAATTATCATGTCACATTGAACTTTACCCTTGCAGGAAACACACGTAATGTTCACGCCGACGCCTGTTTTTTCCCAAATTACTTTATGCCTCCTGCATGGCCGTATCCATCGGCCGTAACCATTCATGATGTCTCGTTCCTGACCCATTTCCGGTTTTACAACCGGAGGATGCGTCTCTACTACAGGAATCGCATCCGCCATACCGTACAAAACGCCAGGCTCGTCCTGACCGTAAGCGAAACTTCGAAAAGGTCCATAGTCAAGCTCCTGCACGTTCCGGCGGATCGCATTATAGTCCATCCGCCCGCACCACCCGTAACAGCAGAATACGGGATGCGATGGGAAAAACGTCCGTACCTGCTCTATATCGGCAATATTGAGCCGAAAAAGAATATTATCCGCATGCTTATGGCATTTGACCGCATGCCGTTTCATAACGGGCACAAGCTGCTTCTCCTGGGCAGGCTCAGGGGGCCGCGAAGCTGGAGGAAAAAAGTGCAGCAATTGATCCGTGATTCCGCGGATATCGACTATAAGGGCTATGTTTCTGATGAGCAGATTCCCGGTTATCTGGCCTACGCATCCGGCCTGGTTCTTGTCAGTCACGTGGAAGGTTTCGGACTTCCCGCCATGGACGCCCTGGCTAACGGAATCCCTGCCCTCATCTCCCGCGATCCCGCATTGAATGAAATATGCGGCGCGTCCGCCATTGCAGTGAATGAATGTGATACGAATGAAATAACCGGGGGGATGGATCAGATTCTCCATTCCGGTCCAACATCAGTGAACATCCCAACCGGCATCCATGAAAGGTTCGGAAAAAAGCGATATGACGAAAAACTGGATGAAATTACGGACAGGCTGACAGCGAAAACATCCTGGTTCTTCCCGAGTGATATCA
>SKXL01000141.1 GCA_007128425.1 Balneolales bacterium
AATTATCCTCCTGTGACCCACCCAGTGCTGTCGAGTCATACGTAACAGCTATGGAGTACTGACCGCTGTATGAAAGCGAATCGACCGCTTCCAGGAAAGCGCGTTCGGGGTACCAGAAGCCAGATTCCCGTGTGGGTGAAATCTCATCTTCCGGATTTTCAAAATGCCATGTAACAAGCGAATCGGACTGCGGAGGGTCATCTGCGAATGCAGCCCCCGGTGCCAACGCGACGGCCATGAAGAATCCTGCCGTCAATAGCAGTGTTATTCGTATTCTATTTTGCATCATAGTGGGTATCCTTTTGTTTTATTTGATGGACAATGCCCGATAAAGCAGATCATTTGCTAACAGCGTGTAAGCAAAAGGTCCTGTAAAGCCAATCAACCTGATCTGCCAAAATACCGGCAATGTTTGTTTATCATTTGTTTGCTTGATCGTCTTTTTTCTGTTTTTCATTTTATTAATCCAAATCAAGCCCCAGCCAGATTACCGGGTGCCTTACCGGAAGATTGCGGATGACTTCCGGATGCTCCGGTTCCGCTTCCTGAGCCAGGTACATATCAATTATTTCGGAATCATCGAAAGCCAGCCCGGCAAACAGGAGGCTGGATTGGCGGACAGGCCATTGCTCCCAGATATCAATATCCTCACCATATGTCCACGAGACTTTGTCCTCGATATAAGGCACAATGAAATCCATCCCCAGTTTCACGGATTTCCCGTCGTGGGTAACAAATTCCCACAGATTATTTTCGGGCGTTGACAAA
This sequence comes from Balneolales bacterium, assembly GCA_007128425.1. Lineage (GTDB taxonomy): Bacteria > Bacteroidota > Rhodothermia > Balneolales > Natronogracilivirgulaceae > SKNL01. The sequence goes on from SKXL01000141.1 coordinate 769, forward strand.
ATATGGGCCGCGTTGGCGAAGGCATCCATATTGAACAGCGAATAGCCATAGGGCTTTGTACGATCGATTTCATAGGGAAAGCTGCCATCCAGAGCCATTTGATCGGGCAGGAGGATGTATTTGAAACGGTTGATACAAAGATCCAGGATGTCCTGACGTCCTGACAGTTTTGCCATGATGGCCGCTGTAACCATCCATGCAGTGGAGTGATTGTTGTGATGATTCATCTCCGTGATTCCATACTCGTGCGTCGTCATCCAGGTGACAAACCTGCCGAACCAGTTTTTGATCCTCTGTGCATCTTCCGCCGGAAACGCCCCGCCCTCAATAAAAACAATTGCCGATTGCGCCGGTTCTACAAGGTGGTAGGCATCTATAAGCCCGATGCTCCTTCCGGTGACACGGCCATGAATGGCCTGGGCATAGAGCATATTGGGATTCATCAGGGTATTCGGGTCTGTAAACCACGCTCTGTAATGTTCCAGGGCATGGTCGGCATAGCGCTGGTCGTCGGTCATGATCCAGGCTGATGCAAGTGTCGCCGTGATGTCGCTCAGGCGTATCATCGTATGCCTGTCATGAACGAACATATTCGGGTTGCTCTCACCGTCCCTGCGTATGTAGGGTCCATCCGGATTCTCCGGATCCGGCCACCAGTAATCCCCCTCGGAGTAAAAATCATTCCGACTGCCGGCGCTGCGCTCCGATATCGATGCGGTTACCGTCACCGGAGCCTCGTTCAAAAACCGGTCCGCACGCTCGATTGATGCTTCCCTGACATCCTGTATGATGCGTTCATGGATCAGGTTTTTCATGCCGGAGGCAATATCAGCGATGAAAAAAATGAATAACAGCAATAGAAAAAAGAGTCGCTTCATCGTGTTACAGTTTTTTTTTGCCTTTTGAATCCAGCCTGTTCGATATCTTCTTGTAATGGTTGCATGAGACCGATTATCTGGTAGAAATGGTTGCCTGTTTCATTCTGATTATGCCCCGATGCGGTTCTTACAGCACGTTTTAATGGTACCAATTATACTTTTTGACAGTATTGATAAAAAAGGGCTTCCAGAACTCTGCGCATTGCGACGGATAATTCAGGCTATATACGACTGTGATTTTGAAAACCCTTACAAAACACATGAGTATTTTTCGTTCATCATTCCCGGGTTATTCGTTCGACTTCCACAGGTCTTTTACGCTTTTCTCTCGGGGCAACACAACCTCTCAGAATTTTTGCGGGGGTTATCCGGGAAGTTATGGTATGGGCCGGAAGATAACCGGCCGGACAGGGATGTAAACTGCTTATCCGGGTCGTAACTGGTTGGACCGTGATGCAATGACAAACAATAATAGCAAGATCATGTACTTCATTATTTATGTGTTATTTGCAGTGATACAGTCCGAATGGCAAATCGACTGTTGGTCAAGGGCTGAAGGCATTGGAATGGCAATGTCTGCACTGCTAAATGGAGTGGGGCGGCAGATGCCTGGCCAGTGATTCTTTCAGTTTTTTCAAGGCCCTTCCAATCTGGGTTTCCACTGTTTTTTGGGATATTCCCTGGATTTCGGCTATTTCACCATACGTAAATCCTTGATTCCGGTTCATGATAAAAATGATCCGGCATTTTTCGGGCAGTTCATCCACAGACCTGTCGATGGCGGCTGCCAGTTCCTCCTGGGACATGGACTCTTCACCAGCATCGGAAACTGTAATGTCCATCTGGTGCATTTTCTGCCATCCCCTCTCAACCCTGACGTGTTTCAAATAATCCAGGGACCTGTTTTTAACCGCCCTGAAAAGATAGGAACGGATAGAACCCTTCGGCTGCCAATCCTCCCTCCTCTCCCAGATCACAAGAAAGGTGTCCTGGACCATTTCCTTGGCCACCTCCTTGTCCCTCGTTAAATAAAAGGAAATATCACACAATTCGGAGAAATATCGACGGTAGAGCCGGGCGAAAGCGTCCTTATCCCCATGCCTTACGGCATTGACAAGGCTGGCTTCCTCATTGTCGTGATATTTGTTATCGTTTATCATAACGACACAGCAGGTGTTCAATCCCTCCAAATTTTCGGGTGATAATATCAAACTTGCGATATAAAATCAGGTTCTATCGCATCATAATTATACATAGTTGCTGAAAAAAGCACCATTCAAAATAAATATTTTCAGTTTTTGCCTTAAAGGCCGAATTGCATAACACTTCAATGCCGATTTACTTAACCATGCAAAGAATGCATCCGGTCGGCCCCATCCACCCATTCCCCGAGCTTCCGCGTCACCGGCACCCGCCGCACCGTCGATTTTCCCGGGGACCTGCAGCAGAATCCATACTTCAGCGGGCTCACCGTGGACCTGGCCGACCAGGCCGCAATGGAGCAGGTGCTGCGCCCGCTGATGGACCGCGACCTGCCCGATGTGCTGATCAACAACGCCGGCATCTTCGAGGATGCCGATTTCGGGGTGGATGACGACCGTTGGCTCGCCGTCTGGGACCGCATCCTGACCGTCAACCTGCGCTCCTCCTCCCTTCTGAGCAAGTGGTTTGTCAACGCGCACCTGGTCGCCGGCACCGAGGGCATCATCATCAACATCGCCTCGCGGGCCGCCTATCGCGGCGACACCCAGGAGTACGCCGCCTATGCCGCGTCCAAGGGCGGGATGGCCGCGTTCACCAAGAGCATGGCGCGCGATTTCAGCCGCAGGGGGATCGTGGCCTACACCTTGGCGCCGGGGTTTATCGAAACCGATATGGCGCGCGATTCGGTGAAGATCTACGGCGAGGCGGCGCTCACGCAGGGGTCGGCGTTCGACAAGATCACCCAGCCCGAAGAGGTGGCCAACCTGGCTGCGTTCCTGGCCGGGGGCGGGGTGAAGCACATGAGTGGATCCACCTTCCACATCAACGGCGGATCCTACATGGTGTGAAGCCTTTAGCTAATATGTTTTTTTACAAGGCTGACAGTTTGAATTTTTGCATAATTTTGTGCAAATTATTGACCGTTTAATGGCTGGCTCATATCCAGCCTGACCGGACACAAACCTGCCGTTCTTCGGTTGGTCATCACACAGCTTTGCGACATTATTTTATTATTGTGAGTGTGCGTCCGACCCATATCAATAAAGTACATGGACTCCATCCAGGTAAACCGATTATTCCAATAAAATCCAGCCGTTTAAAAAAAGGCCCTCTTATGAAATCAACACATCATCTGGCATCTCTTTTACTCGTGTTATTCAGCGCACTCGCATTTCTTGCATTTACCGGTACCGGGAATAAAACGGATGATCGGATAGCTTACGGGCCCGACCATTTGGAAGCGTATCTCGATTACATGATGGATATGGATATGTTCACGTTAAGACTCATCAGGGCCACTCAGGATGAGGACATGGAAAGAATCGAGGAAGTAGCCTCACAATTGAAGCGTCTGGTCGATTCTTTCGTCGTCTTTTTTGATGATGGCATGAAGGACATCCAGCTGACAAAAGATCTCATGGTGCCGGCACTTGAGCGACTTGAAACCAAAGTAGAAACCAGAAACCTGGAAGATATCCGATTACAGGCCGGTGTTGTGATTGCCGGCTGCAATG
>SKXL01000221.1 GCA_007128425.1 Balneolales bacterium
GCGGTGACCGGGATTTCTATTTAAATGCGGGAAAAACACGCCACGACGGGCTTGAATTTTCGTTGCGCTGGCAGCCGGTCGTCTGGCTGGAAGCCTCGGGTAGTTACAATCTGAGCCATTTCACCTTTCAGGAACCTTTCGGTGCCGTCAACCAGGACGATGACGGAACAGATGGCAACGGCCGATCCGGCAACCGCCTGCCTGGTATTCCCGAGCACCGTCTGTCATCCACACTCACATTTACACCGCAGGATTTCCGCATCTCACTGTCCACCGAAATACTCGATTCCTATTATGTGGACAATGCCAATACAGCAAAAAATCCCGGCTTCCAGGTGTTTCACCTGAAAGTGAGTCACGACGGCCTTGTCGTTACGGAACGCATTCACCTCGCCCCATTCCTGACAGTCAATAACCTGACCGATGCTCGATACAACAGTTCGGTCAGCATTAATGCCAATTTCGGGCGATACTATGAACCGGCCCCGGGACGCGCGGTGTTTGCCGGTTTCAGTTTGTCACTGTAGTAAAATTGTCCATTCAATAAATGAATCGAAGCAGGTATCAACCGAATCGGCAAAGGGAATCCTGACTGAAATTCACGCATGTTTTTTATATCTTGCAACAATCGAAACAAAGAGTGCGAGCTCTTGAGAGAGAATATTTCAGTTATGGCGGCCGACAGACCCTACAACGATTATTATCATTACCTGAAGAACCGGTTTGGCGCGGTCACGTACAAGGTGTCGGTGGATGGGGGGTTCACGTGTCCCAATATCGATGGAACAGTGGCACGTGGCGGGTGCACCTACTGTAATAACCGCAGTTTTGTCCCGAAATATCTGAACAGAAAGGATTCTATCCGCACACAAATAGATCGGGGCGTCGAATCACAGCGACTGAGATATGGAGCTGAACGCTTTCTTGCCTACTTCCAGGCTTATACCAATACGCATGATACGGTTGATCGATTGGAAGTACGCTATCGTGAAGCGCTGGATCACACGGATATTGACGGCCTGGTTATTGGCACGCGGGCCGATTGCCTGGCTGATCCCGTAATATCGCTGCTCGAATCTCTGGCCCGTGAATGCTACATCGCCGTTGAAATCGGCATTGAATCGGTGTATGATGAAACGCTTATGCGCATCAACAGGGGACACGATTTTTCTGCAGTGGAGCAGGCTTGCGAACGGCTGGCCGGTCGCGGAATTCACATTGGTGCCCATCTCATTCTCGGTTTCCCGAACGAGCGGCGCCGGCAATGGATTGATTCAGCGGATGTGGTGTCGGGACTGCCCATCAAGTATCTGAAGCTTCATCATCTGCAGGTGGTAAAGGGCACTGCCATGGCAAGACAGTATTATGACAATCCTTTTCCTGTTTTTGACTTTGACCAGTGGGTGGAACTGGTCGCAGATTTTATTGAATGCCTTCGCCCCGACATCGCCATTGCACGAATGGCAGGCAGTGCTCCTTCCGGCATGCTCATTGTCCCACAATGGGGGCGCAAAAAACATTCCGAGGTAAAGCAGCGTGTCAAGGAACTGCTTGAGGCTCGCGGCACCCGCCAGGGCATCGCTAAATTCACTTACTATTAGAAAATATTTTACTATTTACAGTTAGGTTCATATGACACTATTAATCAGATCAGTTCATTCACCTCGTCTTGAACAGCCTGTAAAACGACATCATTCAAATAAAATGCAACGTATTTTATGGATCGTCCTTCTGCAAGATGTTGTTTTTCGTAGTAGGTCTGTATATCAAGATTCTTCGGAATACTGTCCAAACGGTAAATATCGGCTATGCGTTGCTTGACCGGTAGCTTCAGCAGATCAATAACGTTAATGGTAAACTCATACAAGCGATCATTGTCGGTTTTAAGATGAATGAGTCCGTCAGGTTGCATAATCCGGCGATATCTCTGCAAAAAAACAGGATGTGTGAGCCGTTTACGTGTTTTGGATTTTTTCAGGTAGGGATCGGGAAATGTGATCCATATTTCTGATACCTCTCCGGCAGCAAAGTAATTTATGATGTGATCAATCCGGGTTCGCATGAACCGCACATTGGTCAGACCGTCATCCAGTGCCTGCATGGCACCTTTCCAGATGCGATCCCCCTTGATATCGAGCCCGAGAAAATTCCGGTCCGGATAGCGTGCACCGAGACCGAGGCAGTAATCCCCCTTGCCACATGCCAGCTCGAGGGTTACAGGGTTATCATTTCCAAAAAAATCTTTCCACCTTCCCCGTACAGCTGCGAAATCACCTTCCCTGTAATGATGCAGATCAGTTACATTTGGGAGGGACAGAATATCCTCATATCGCTCTGTTTTGGTTCGTCGTGACATGCCACGTTTGAACGATTATAACGTTGGGAGCCTTCGTGTATATTCCCGGCCTGTTGGACCATCGGAACAAATTGAATTCAGGCCCATAAGGCAATGTAACACTATTTTATACGAATCATCTTCTGCCGGATAGAATCTGTTATTTGACCAGCATCATTTTTTTTGACTTCATGAAGTCCCCTGCTTGCAGCCGGTAGATATACAGACCGCTAGACAGATTGTCTGCCGGAAAATTTACCTGATATCTGCCGGCATCCTGCGTAGCATTGACCAGGGTGGCAATGTGCTCGCCCAGCAGGCTGTATACCCTGAGCGTTACGGCAGCTTTTTCCGGAAGCTCGTAACTGATGGTGGTCGCCGGGTTGAACGGGTTGGGATAATTATCCATCAATTGATAACTTGATGGAATAGCCGGGTCATCAGAGGCGCTTGTAGCCTGCCTGGTAGTGAAGGACCATACTGGCGACCAATCACTCAAACCAGCAAGATTTTCTCCCCGTACTTGCCAGTAGTAGGTGGTAAACGGATTCAGGTTTGTCAATACAATTGAGTTGCTCTCGATTTCCTCATCGTAAAAAAAAGTAGTTTCGAAATCTTCGCTTGTGGATACGTGAACGTGATAGTAATCCGCCGCCTCGTCATTATCCCATCGGAGCGTCACATTGTAATTCACATCCTCAGCGTTGTCGGCAGGATTCGTGAGGACCGGAGTTGCAGGAGGATCGCCCAGGCCGGGAGCAGGTACCTGGGTGTTGCTTCTGAGCCAGGGGTAGGTCAGACCCTCGTTAATATTCCATATTTCAATGAAATTCCAATTTGTAAACGAATTTTCCTGTCGCATTTCCGAATCGGTTAAACCGGTGATGCCGTCCGTAGCGCCATTTCCAAGCCCGTTTTCAACACCCTGAACGTCGGTATTCCAGAAACTGCGGGTAACCGAGGTCTGGTCGGGACTAAGGATTCCGATCAATCCTCCAAGATTCTGGGTTCCCGTAACCTCACCGGCTGCGTATGAATTGGTGATATGACCATTGTTTCCAACTCTACCGACCAGGCCCCCGATGTCATCGTTGCCGCTTACATGTCCGGTTGCATAGGAGTTGACGACATCGCCCTGGGTCTGACCGATAAGTCCGCCGACACGGTTTTGGCCTTCAACCGGACCAATGGCATACGAGGACATGACCTGCTCACTGAATCCTTCACGGCCGATCAGTCCACCCACCTCGTCGCCGCCTTTGACGTGGACATTGGTGTATGAAATCCGGACCGTACCATTATTTATACCTATGAGTCCTCCGACATGAGAAAACTGACCTGTTACCTGTCCGGTGGCATGGCAGGCGGTGACTTCCGACTGGGAAGCTTCCCCGATCAGAGCACCGACTTCAGACTGGCCGGATATATTGACATCGATGAGTCCGACATTTGCAATCACAGCATCGCGCGTGTAGCCAAAAAGTCCAATTTTGCGTTCGTCCGGACGGTTTATGGTCAAATTGGAGATTTCATACCCATTGCCATTGAAGTTTCCTTCAAACCGTTCAAATGAGTCCTCCCCTATGGGTAAAAAGCCTTTGCCCCCATCCCAGTTTTCGGTATCACCGGCGTCAATATTATTTGTGAGAAGATACTCTCCGTCAAGAATTTCCTTCATGCATTGAAGCTGTTCGAGATTACCAATGAGGTATCGGCTCTGGTCGTCTGTTTCATACGTTACAGCACTGCAATCAGGGAGCGTTTCTGCTTTGATGATTCCCGGCCAACTCATAGCTATGGCAACCAGCGATAAAGAGAGAACGATGGTTTTCATATAAGGGGATACGTCTGTATTCGTTTTTTTCATGCAATTCTCCTGGGTACAAGGGTTATAAGAGCCCATTATGGTTCATATTGAATGTTCTAATCGGATAGTTTTTATTCGTAGAATGATAAGGGGCAATTATACATATACTTGCACAAAAAGTACAATATTAAAAGTAAGATAAGC
>SKXL01000060.1 GCA_007128425.1 Balneolales bacterium
CTCAGCCCGTAAAGAGTCGTGTTGAGACTGAGACTGGTCTGGAAATCGCGGCCTGTTGAAAATCCCTGTTCCATTTGGGATAAAACGCGGCCCTGTTCCGGATCCCACTCCTGCCGAACCGTCTGAGGGTACCAGTATTCATTAAAGTTCAGGTTGGTGCCGATATTGGCGTAGGAGCTGCTCATCAGCTGAAGATCAGCCCGAGCCGTTTGCCTGAGTCCGGCGTTGATGTGACGAAAATCGCCGGTTGCCTCCCGGTGTTTTGATGGGTTGAACAATGCCTCGAAAAGTCCAATGTCGGAATCTCGCGGATTGAAATTATATCTGGATTGAAGTCGGTTATTGTACTGAACACTCAGGGATTCGTACCAGCTTTCGGAGCGTGCCGGACCTGTGCGCTGAAAGGGTGTGATTCTGCGAAGCGAAAAAGTGACATCCGGACCGGTGAGCGTGGTCACATCGGTGGCAAAATTTTGATTGTGCGATCCGGCTACATTAAATGAGTAGGCTCCCTCGGGGTGGTTGAAGTTGTATGAGACACGGGAAGTGGTACTTATTTCGGCCCGTTCGTTAATATCATAGGAGTTGCGATTGTGGTAGTCGGCAGTACGCAGGTTGATGTTGGCAGTAACTGAAGAGTAAGGGTTGATGGTTTGGCTGTGATTGAGCAAAAGCCTGCGCTGTCTGGTTGAGAAAAAGTCGGGATCCGTGGATTCCATACCCTGATCGCGTGAATAGCCTATTTCCACAGAACCGTTGTAGTGATCAGTACGCCTGTAATTCAAGCGAGATGAGACAAAGTAGGTTCCGGAGGTGAAGATATCCAGATTGATCTGGCCGGTCAGATAATCGTTGAAGTACTGGAACCATCCAAGATTCTGCAGACCAATCCCCCGGTTCTGTTGATCCTGGTAGGTGAATGAGGGTTCCAGGATGCCGGATTGTTTGCGACTGATGCGAGAGGGCACAAAACCGAACGGAAAAACCAGTGGATAAGGGATGTCGAGAATAAACAGCCGGGCCCGTGTAAAAAAAATCTCATCCTCATCCACCACTTTCATCCGGTTGGCGCGGATATAAAAATGGGGGTGATCCAGCTCACAGGTGGAATAGATACCATCCTCCACAAAAATGACATGAGGGGCGGTTCGCTTGACCTGGGTCCCGATTACATTGCCCTGGTCCATGGTGATGCGTGCCACGTCGAACTTTCCTTTGTCGGTTTCATAATTGTAGGCAATGCGGCGGCTTCGCACCCGGTCCTCGCCGCGTTGCAGAACCGGTTCCGAAAGTGTGTCGGCCGGATCACCAGCCTGGGCGCTCATCTCTTTTTTGTCCAGGTTCAGCAGCACTTCACCTGCCGTCAGCTCTCCCTGCTGGTTACCGACTTTGGCATTGCCATAAAGCGTGGCACGTCGTTCCCCGCGTGTTGTGAAAATAAGTGAATCCCGGGATGAGAAACGAATCTCGCCACCTTCGCCAGGTACCAATTCGTAATCGTCATCATCGTCATCGTCAACGGGGGGTATATCCTGCAGGGGCTGGGAATCGGGTTCGTCTTGCTCCTGTTCGGCCGGGATTTCTGTCGGATCAATTTCCCGTGTCGGAATGGTATCTGCCAGAGCCCCCTGTGCATACCCCTCCAACGGCGATACATATAACCCAGGAACAGAAATCAGCAGCGTTAAGAGACAGAGGCGTGCAAAGGGCACGAATGGTTTTTTTATCGATGTTGTGCTATAAAAACTCAAAAGCAAGACTACCTGCACCTAGCAGTGCGGCGTCGTTTCCGAGTGTTTCGTAACGGATTTCAAAACCTTCCCGAAATGGGGGCATCAAGCGTTCCAAAGCGGCTTTGCGAGCCGGTTCGAGAATCCAGTCACCAGCTTTGGCAACGCCGCCGCTCACAATAATGTTGCGGATATCCAGAATATGAATGTAATTTACAATGGCGTATCCCAGCACTCTTCCGGCATCAGCGAGAATTTGGATCGCCAGCTCATTGCCGTTATCTGCCTCATTGCTCAGGTGCACCGGCTCAAGCTCGTCGGGTTTGTCCAGAAACTTTTTTGCAAGAGGGTTTCCGGGATGATTTTTGATGAGTGGTATGGCATTGCGAATGAGAAAACGTTGTCCGATATAGGCTTCAATGTCGCCCCGGGCCGAACTGTAGGATTCCGGTCCGTTATAATCGATAATGACATGACCCATTTCAGCGGCACCGCCGGTTGCGCCACGGTACAGCTCACGCTTGTAGATGATCCCACCGCCTACGCCGGTTCCAAGGGTCAGCATGATCATGCTGTCAAGGTCCCGTCCGACGCCATATCGGGATGAACCAAGCGCCATCAAATTGGCATCGTTTTCAACAATGGCGTCGAAACCGGTTCGTTTTTTTATCTCTTCATTTACATTAATTACTCCCCATCCCGGGAGATTCGGCGGATGGCTGACCGTAGTGCGGTCGAGCGAGATAATCCCGGGAGCTCCGATTCCAGCGCCGAGTGGTTTTTCAGGGGCATCATCTGCCGCACTGGTGATGGCTTCGGCTATGCGGTCCAGCACAGCATCGGGTCCGCCGGCGGCATTGGTGGGAACGGAGTGACTTGAAAGTAATCCTTTTTCACGATCAACGACGGCCGATTTGATATTTGTGCCGCCAAGGTCTATTCCAATAGAAATCATAAGAAGTATTATTTTGAAGGTTAAGTAAAAAAATGTCAGATTAAATACTACTTTTCCTGTACCCGGTAGATGATTTCACCCGGTTTGCGCATGCCGTACTCCTCCCTTGCAAGCTTTTCAAGCAGACCGGGATTTGTTTCGAGCCTCTCCATTTTCAATTGATATTGCTCGGTCTCCTCCCGGAGTCTTTCGGTTTCAATGATCAGCTCTTTTTTTTCATTGTTAAGCAGAATCCGGGTCCGGATGCTGTAGGTGTCAATGAAGCCAAACCAGATCACCAGAATCAGCATCAAAACAGAGATCAGGAAGGGGCGTCGCCAGCGGAGTGGGTTCAGGAGTTGGAGGTTCATGAAAGCGTTCTTTGAACAGGAATGTAATGATTATCCCTAAAATAATTCATTTTGGGGTATTACGCATCCATTGGTTTGCAGGAAAATCAGATATGCCAGAATGCTCCTTCAATGTGATTGATTTTCTCATCCGGCCGACCAGGTCGCAATATGGCAATGACATCAAATCGCACCGGTGACCCTTCCATGCGCCGCTCATGAAGCCATGCTTCGGCAACTTTAAAGAGCTGTCTCTTCTTGGCATTGTCGACATGTTCCTCCGGTTCGCCGAAAGCAGTGTTACTGCGGGTTTTGACTTCCACAAATACAATTTCTCTTTCGGTGGCGGCTACAATATCCACCTCTGCGCGCATGAACCGGTAATTGCGGTCCAATACCGTGAATTTTTTTGACTCAAGATATGCCGCTGCTCTTTCTTCGCCCTGTTTTCCCAGCTCAATGTGGTTCATGTAGATGGATCATCAAGCAGTATTACCGGCACTGCTTTTGGGTGATGTGGAACCGGTGGCGTTGCCGGCAGTTCCATCACTTGTTTCCTTGGTTGGAGTTGCTGTTTTGTTGCTGTCTCCGTTAGATCCGTTATTAACGTTTACGTTGGATTTGTTCTTGTAATCGGTGACATACCATCCGGTTCCCTTGTAGACCACACCACCGCCACCGGTGATGACGCGTTTTACTTTTTGTCCGGTCTCAGGACACGTCCTCAGCGCTTCCTCCGATATTTTCTGAGTAATCTCGAATATGGAACCGTCTTCCCTTTTATACTGATAGGTAGGCATCTTTATTCACGCTATGTTAACGTTGATAATGTGAGAAAATGTGGATCTGCATGGAGCTGAATTGCAAGTATATGTTTTTTAGTCAATTGAATAAACGCCGGCATCAGGAAAATCGTTTGCGGTATCCGCTACTGTTTTTTTAATGCAGAAAGTCCCTCTCTAAGCCGCTTGACTGCCTCTTTCAGGTGTTCCATGGATGCGGCATAGGAGAGCCGGATTCCGGCCGGTTCACCAAATGCATCGCCCGGCACTGCAGCAAGGCCGCGCTCCTCGAGAAGAAACATGCACAGATCGGTACTGTTTTCAATTCTGTTACCGGATGGCGTTTCCGAATCCAGGTAGGCAGAAATGTCGGGGAAGGCGTAAAATGCACCGCCTGGACTGAAGCACTTGACGCCTTCAATCTGATTGAGTGCATCCACCAGGTAATCGCGGCGGACCCGGAAGGCGGCAACCATCTCATTAACGGTATCGCGGGGGCTCAGATAGGCCGCTTCACCCGCTTTCTGGGAAATCGAGCTTGGACCAGATGTTTCCTGACTCTGAATTTTTGCAACGGCCTTCACAATCGCTGCTGGTCCGGCGAGATAGCCCAGACGCCAACCTGTCATGGCGAAGCCCTTTGAAAATCCGTTAATGACCAGAATCCGGTCCAGCAGATCCGGAGCTGCCTGGGCTATACTCACATGTGCATTTTCAAAAACGATATATTCATAGATTTCATCAGACAATACAAGGATTTCCGGATGTTCGCGAAGCACTTCTGCCAGGGCGGCCAGCTCTTCGGCGGTGTAACAGCTACCTGTCGGGTTGGATGGCGAACAGAGAATGACCATACGCGTTTTCTGAGTAATTGAATCGCGCAGCTGTTCGGCTGTCATTTTATAATCATTGGCAAATGAGGTGGATACGATAACCGGCTTTCCCTCAGCCAGCTTGACCATTTCGGGATAGGAAACCCAGTAGGGTGCCGGGATGATGACCTCGTCACCCGGATCAATTGTGGCAAACAGGGAGAAGCCTATACACTGTTTGGCACCGTTGGACAAGATGATCTGGTCGGGAGTGTACTCCAGCCCGTTTTCATTCAGGAGTTTGGTGCAGATTGCCTCACGCAGCTCGGGATTGCCCGTGTTCATGGTGTAACCATGGTGGCCGTCACGAATTGCCTGTATCGCTGCATCGCAGATGTGTTGCGGGGTTTTGAAATCGGGTTCTCCCTGGCTCAGTGAGATGACCGATTTTCCTTCGCGCTGGAGTTCTTTGGCGCGTCCTGATATTTTCATGGTTTCCGAAGGCGCAATGGCCTGAACACGTTGTGCAATCATGGCAAAAGAATTAAAATGTATAACCGATTAATAATAATTGGTGATTTGAAAAAAAATAGAATCCTATACCATCCAGGTATTTAAAAGCAGAGGAATTTACAAAAGTCGCATGCCAGTTGCTATTTCGGGAAGGGCTTCCAGTGCAACTTGTGCGTATTTATTTGGAGGTTATTTCAAACCTGCTGCTCAGTCGTATTTTTCTTTCAGTGCTTCGGCTACATTTTTCGGAACAAAATGGCTTACGTCGCCTCCCCAATAGGCTATCTCCCGGACCAGTGAACCGGAGACAAAGGTGAGGTGTTCGCTTGGCATCAGAAAAATGGTATCGATGTCTTTGCCGAGTTTCCGGTTCATCAATGCCATACGGAACTCGTATTCGTAATCGGAAAATTGCCTCACACCCCGGATCAGCGTTTTAATATTGTTCTTGTGGGCGAAATCAACCAGCAGGCCGGTGAATTTTCGAATATCAACTTTATCTGCCCAGGAAGTGTGTTGAATGCTCTCACGTATAAGTTCGATCCGTTCATCCGGAGTGAATATGGCGTTTTTTCTGGTGTTGACCGCAATTGTGATAATCACTTTGTCGAACACATTGGTAGCTCTCTCCAGGACATCGAGATGTCCGAAAGTGATAGGATCAAAAGAACCGGGATAAATGACTTCCACAGAGGTATCCTCAATTTGTTTCAGATGTCGGCATTATTATGCGATGCGGGTATAGTATTGAAGCTGCAACTTTGAAACAAGATCGTTTTTCAATGATCTGTCGGGTGCTTCAAAAACTTCATCACATTATTGGAAAAATTGCAGATCATTGGAGTAACCGGGAAAAGTTTTATCAGCCGTTTTTGAATATGGAGACAATGGTTCGGCCGTAAGGTTTGGTGAAAACACAGTCCGGCCGCTCTCCGAAGTGGTGTCTTTTGTCATGTTCAAGGATAAACCATCCATCCTCACAGAGCCAGCCATCATTGAGAACGATGTCAGGCAAACCAGGCAGCTCTGCGTAATCGTAGGGAGGGTCGGCAAAAACAATGTCAAACGGTCGAGGTGTCCCGAGCAGGAAACTGTCCACGGGTGAACAGATGGTGTAAATCTGTTTTTCAACGCCAAACTGCCTGGCGGTTTTTTCAATATGGGACAGGGCGTCGGCTGATATCTCAACGAATATCACGTTTCCTGCACCACGCGAGATGGCTTCGAATCCCAGATTTCCGGAACCGGCAAAAAGATCCAGGATATCACTCCCTTCAAGATGTTTGCGAACTTCAATAATGGAAAAGATGCTCTCTTTGGCACGGTCAGAAGTCGGCCGCATTTCCACATTGGCCGGAGTGGTGATTTTTCTGCCTTTCAGGAATCCGGTGATAATGCGCATGGGTCAGGGTACAGAAAGCAGGATTGCAGGAAAAGCCCGTTCAAGCGGGAAACTGTAGGTCTCCTCTTCAGAATTGAGCTGCATCTTCTCAAGCGAGTCCATGACAATGACCTCGGACGAGTCGTCCCAGTAGGGTTGCAGGTTCTCAATAATTCTACCCGACTGGTCTCCAAAAACCAGAATCTGTTCGTGCATGCCGAGCATCCAGGGGAGGTGGGAGGAATATTGAAGCCAGAGATAGGACAGATCCGCTACATCTTCATATGAAATGTACGTTGCGGCACGAAGTTTGCCCAGTATGTATGATGAGATACTCAGAATGCCGTTGTAGGAAGATACGGTCATGAATGAGCCGTGATAGCGGCTTACCTGCATCCACTTTTCACCAATCTGAAAATCGGAACACAGGTTTCCGTTGACGGGACCATTCATCAGAAAAGAGAAGGTCTCCAGGTTTGCCTTGTGGCGCACGGAGAGAAGCTTGAAGTCGCGATTACTGAGCTGATGCCACTCCGGTGCCATTTGTCTGATATCCACGCCCCGCATAAGAATATCCAGGTGTGCTTCGCGCTCATCATCCTGATCATAAACGGTTTTGGGTACAATGCTCCAGCATTCAAGAATGGGTGGGATGACGATTCTGACACCCGATACATCTTCGTCACGAATCAGTTTGGACAGGATATCACAGATGCGTGGAAAGGTGTCCGGGTCCCGCCTGGCTATGGAGTCTACAAGATCGAATGAAAAATCTATCTGGCCAACGCGCTCAATAAATGATGACCTGGCCGGAGCGGAAACGGCATAGAAGAGCTTGTTTGTATCAAAAGTAACTCCCAGGTGCGCATCCGGTTCCGGCATGGCATTCGGTTTAGTTCCAGTTTGTTGCGTTCAATAGCGTAGTACGCTCGAGTGACCCGATGGCATCATCGGTATCAGGATCCTCCAGAAGGTAAATATTCGGCCTCAATGTATCATTAAGAGTGTAATTGAAGCGGTTGCCGGTTCTGGGTGAATAGATCAGGGCATCGGGGTCGTATTCGTACGGTGGGCGAAATTTGAAAAGAGAATCTCCTCTTTCAACCATTGTTTCGTTGGTTTTGAGCCACTCCACGAGGTCGTCAAGTGTCTCGGGAAATTGGTTGTTTCTTCGCTGATGCTCAACAAGAGCATCCCGCACGACGGTTAACCGGTGCCGTACGTGTTCGGTTACCTCGCGCTGCTCCTCAACTTTCTGGTAAGGGGATGTGATGGAATCATATAGCAGCCAGGCAAGTACAATAATAACAACTGCAAGTACGCCGCTGATAATTCTGTTTCGGGTGTCTATATCCATGTTGTAACGTGCTGAAAATTTTTATTGATCTTGCACCGTACGCAAAGTGATCTGAGGCATACGCGTGTACAAGCTGATTCAAGACATACGGTCAATTCATACGATTCATATCGTTCGATTTCGAAAATACATCCGGTTGTGAAGATATGCAACAAATCATTGCCTACCCGATAGCAACGGAGAAAGTTAAGAAGTTATTGGCTTTTACACCTGGATGAAATGGATGCCTTGCAGATCCGTCTGAATGTTTGTCACCAGATAGTTACAACCTAAGCTTAAAATACGACCGGGTAATTAAGTCATCCGTAAAAGCATACTAATCGAATTCACATGCAATCGGGTTACATATGCAACTAAGCCGGCTCTTTTGTACCTTGGTACCCATGGAACGACTCGTAACTTTGATCCGCGAAATTGCTGTTGTCCCTTCGTTTTCATCGTATGAAGAGCGAATTCACGATCTTGTTCTGACCCAGATGAAGCAGTTTCCCGGGGTGGAATGCCTGCGTGTACCGGATAACAATCTTGTCTTCACTGTGCCGGGTGATGAAAAACGTGAACCTGTGGCCCTTACGGCACATCTGGACAAGATTAACCATTTCGGTCCATCGCCGCCGGACATATTGCCGTTTTCCAGTGATGAAGAGCGACTTACGGGTCAACTGGATAATGCCGTCGGACTTGCACTCAGCATGGCGTTGGCCGAAGCCGCCACCGTGCGATCTTTTCCACCGCTTATGCTGCTTTTTTCCGAGATGGAGGAAAGTTTCGGGCTGAATAATCATCCGCATCTTCTGAAAAACAATGGAGAGGGACTTCATCACGGCATTGGGGCCGAGCGGATATCGCAGTTTCTTATCCGTGAAAATCAGTTGCCCGCGGCTGTGATCACCCTTGACACCACGCCACTCTTCAAGGGAAAGCCGGGTGTGGCCCTGTACAGTGGCCACTGGGAGTTCACCGGCCAGGAGCCTTCAGAGAAAGAACGGGAGCGGACAGCGAAGGTGCGCGATGAGTTTACATCGATAGATCCCAATCTGCTGCTGTCCAATAACACCAATGACTATTTGCACTACGGGGCAGAGTTGAACCGGAATCGATTTGAAGCCATTCCCTCACTGGCGCTTGAACCTGCCATCTTTCCCTATCACCAGAAAAACGAATCTGTCTTCATACAGGACATTGAGCGGGTTTATCGCATCATGACACGTTGGCTGGAGCAAGTCTGACAACACATCGGATAACGCATTTGATCCGATATTTCTGTAAATTAAAAGGATATTCAATCCACAGTTAATTAAAGTCACAAATCCCCATGCTTTACCAGGAAAAGTTTTTTTATCTCTGCCATGTACCGCTGAGTGCCGAAGGTCCCAAGGATGTTGAAATTGTCAGGAAGGCGGCTGATTCCAACGAGTTTTCTTCTCTGTTTGAGAAATACGAAGAGCTTCGCTCGCATGCTTTTAATGACGACGGGCTCTACAGCGTCATACGTGCGGATGATATTTATGTGCTTATCCGGACGACAACACCGGATCAAGCCGAATCGGAGGCATTTGAAGAGGCAAAAGCCGGTCTTATAACCAACCTTGAGCACCGGGTTATGCAGAATAAAGATAAAAATGCCGTCGCAATCCTGAGAAACGTGCACAATGTGGAGCTGAGCATCTGACGTCTGAACCGTTGAAAACCAATCTCATTACACTTTCCGAAGAGATCGTTGATCTGTCGGACCGGATGGATGATGCAGATGCCCGCCATGATGAACGATCGTTGCACAAGTGCATCCGGCGATTACGAGGGATAGGAGAAGAGCTGGTGGATTGCCTGGAGCGGACAGAGGGGGATGACCTGGCCTACATCCGTTTTATGATGGGATCGGTTTGCAGTCTGCTGGGGTACTGGAAGCAGGCGGAAGAATCGTACCGCAACGCCTTGTCGGAATGGCCCGATCATGTGGGGCTGCTCAATGAGCTGTTTGATGCCCTTGTGGCGCAGAAAAAATACGCAGAGGCTGAAAAGGTGATACGTGAGAGCATTCGCCATGGAGGTGAAACGCCGATTATCCTCAGAAACCATGCCGCCGTGCTGGTGCATCAGAAAAAGCTTGGTGAAGCAAAGGTGGTGATGCTTAACTGTATTGCCAAATTCCCGAACGACATGGAGAGCCGGCTTTTCCTGAAAAAACTGGAGTGGCCGGATCGTCATTAGGAGTTGGGAGCCATGAAGAAAAAAAAGAGATATGTAACGTTGAACGCCCGCCAAAGGTCGGAAATCCTGTATGAGGACACTCAGCTGATCGCCGTCAACAAACCGGCCGGCATTCTGACCGTACCGATTCCGGGCATGAAATCTGCCAACCTGCAGGATGCTCTGGACAGCTATCTGCAGTCTCAGAAAAAAAAGGCTCAGACGGTTCATCGCATAGACCGCTACACAAGCGGGGTGGTGCTATTTGCAAAAAGTTCGCGCGCGAGATCACGGCTGATTGAACAGTTCCGGAATCACGAGCCTGCAAGAATATATCTGGCGCTGGTGCGAGGTGTGCCGAATCCCCCGGAGGCCGAACTGGTGCATTATATGAAGCGTATCAAGGATGGGTTTCGCAATGTGATTGTTCCGGAGGATGATCCATCCGGAACCCGGGCACGGCTGCATTACCGGGTTATTGAGCAGTTCAAGGATACTTCACTGGTGGAAGTGGCACTCGATACCGGTCTCAAAAATCAGATCAGGGTTCAGCTGACAGAGATTGGACACCCAACAGTGGGTGATCGTCACTATGCCGGCGACGAGGTGGAGGAAAAGCTGATCAATCGTCAGGCACTGCATGCATCCCGGCTGGAATTTATCCACCCGGTTAGCCGGGAAATTGTCGGACTTGAAGCGGAAATTCCCAAGGATTTTAAGCGTCTTATCACGTATTATAAGAGGAAGTGAGAAACGAATCGTAAGCAGGAAGCGTTACACAACTATTACGAAAAAGTAACAAAAACAGGAGAAGATTATGGCAACATTATTGGATAAAAAAGAAAGCAATATTGATATCGGCATAACCGACAAACAACGTGAAGAAATAGCCAGGGCACTCGGCGTGCTGCTCGCCGACAGTTACATGCTCTATCTCAAGACACATAATTACCACTGGAATGTTACCGGTATGAACTTCCAGCCGCTGCATGAGATGTTTGAAGAGCAGTATACCGAGTTGGCGGAAGCCATCGACACAATTGCAGAGCAGATCCGCTCTCTTGGGCATTTTGCGCCGGGCTCATTCAAGGAGTTCTCGAAGATGACCACGATAACCGAGGAGGAAGGCTTGCCGGATGACAGAACGATGATTAAACGACTTCAGGAAGCCAATGAGGCGGTAATCCGAACAGCCCGAAAGGCGCTTCCGGCGTGTGAAGAGGCCGGTGACGAGGCGTCGCTGGATCTGGTAACCGAGCGAATCCGCACACATTCAAAAGTGGCGTGGATGCTTCGCAGCCATCTTGAGTAATACTTGTTAATAAAAGAAGACGCGCAATTACCATCACGTAGTTGTGTTTCGGTTTCCGGGCGGATCGAATTTTCTGGTCCGCCTTTTTTATGTGCAGAGCTGAATTGACGGGACTTTTAAAATTAGAATAGTTGTACCAAATGCGTAAATTTTGTCAGCCTGTGGCAATCGGAATGATTGTCAAGGGGTGATGGTTTGTGTTAACCATCATTCAGAGAAATCCAAATATTATGGAGTTGCCATGGAGAACATCGAGAACATCGAAGAAATTGTTGCCGAGGTGATTGTACCTTACGGGTTCAACATTGTAGGTGCAATTGCTATTCTGATTATCGGTTGGCTCATCGCCAGTTGGGCAAGCAAGCGTGTCAGAAAAGCATGTGACAAATCAGAGCGGATTGACGCGACACTGACACCGATACTGTCACAAACAGTCAAGGTACTTATTCTTATCGCTACGGTCATTGCCGTGTTGAACCGATTCGGAGTGGAGACGACAAGCCTTGTCGCCCTGCTTGGTGTGGCCGGTCTCGCCGTTGGTCTGGCATTGCAGGGTACGCTCAGCAACTTCTCTGCAGGTGTGATGCTGATGCTGTTCCGTCCGTTTAATGTCGGAGATGCGGTGAACATCAGCGGTGTTATGGGAGTGGTAGATGAAATCGGTCTTTTTTCAACTCAAATGCACACCTTTGATAATATTTACATGGTTATACCCAACACCAATATTTGGGGAGCCAATATCTCCAACTTCTCTACCAATCCGACACGGCGGGTGGACATGGTCTTTGGCATCAGCTATACAGATGATATCGACAAGGCCATCAAAATTGTAAGGGAGGCGCTTGCGGCGGATGAGCGTGTGCTAAAGGATCCCGAGCCGATGGTGGCTGTTGGTGAGCTGGGCGACAGTTCGGTGGACCTGTTTGTGCGTCCATGGACCAAAGCCTCTGATCTCTGGCCAGCAAGGTTTGCACTCATCAAGGACATAAAAGAGCGTTTTGATAAAGAGGGGATCACTATTCCATTCCCGCAACGCGATGTTCACTTGTATAAAACCGAAAACGGCAAATAATCGTCACGTATTTTATTTTCAAAGGCTTTATGCAGTATTACCATAATAAAACGATCCTGATTACCGGTGCCTCATCGGGAATCGGGATCGCTTTTTGTCGGCAACTGGCATCATATGGTGCCGACCTGGTTATAACGGCCAGAAGAAGAGATCGGCTTGAATCACTTGCTCAAGAGCTGCATTCGCAATATGATTGCAGGGTTATGATCATAACTGCCGATCTGTCTGATCTGAATGGCCCCGAATTCCTGTTCAGAGAAATTGAAAAATCCGAACTTCGGATAGATATACTCATCAATAATGCCGGTTTTGGTTATAACGGAGCTTTTGTTAACGGTAATTTTGAAATGTATGAGCAGATGATGCAGCTGAACATGAATACACTGGTCAAGCTGACGCGCCTGTTTGTGCCCCGTATGATTGAACAGGGCCATGGAGGTGTCCTGAATATCTCCTCGATGGCCGGTTTTTTACCCATACCATTTTTCTCCGTGTATTCGGCTACCAAACAATTTGTTATCAATTTCAGCTGGAGCCTTTGGAATGAGCTGAAAGGCACCGGAGTTAACGTAAGTGTACTCTGTCCCGGTCCGGTTGATACGGACTTTATTAATGTGGCCAATGTGGACAAAAGAAAAGTGGCTTTTCGCGGATTGCAGTCACCGGAATCAACTGCTTCAAAAGGTCTTTCCGGTCTTGCAAAAAATGTCCCCATGAAACTTTCCAGGTCACTGCTGCGCATTCCATATTTATTCAGCAGATGGGTTCCAGTGCGCCTGGGCCTTCTGATAGGTCGATTGGCAATGAACAAACAGTAAGTATTGTAATCTGCATTTTTGCAAATCTACAGGAAAGAGATTTACAATTCTTCTTTTTTTTGTTATCCTATTAAGCTCTATAATTTATCAACTTATCCTTTGTACCTGAATAGATGCTGCGAAGAATGCGACAGGCAGCAAGTGATTGTTATTTAGGGGAAAGGGTACATACTTTACGCAATATTACAATTCGTATCTTTGATTGATATTAATGGAAAAAGAGTATTCAACCATTACCACAGACGGTCGCATCATGCAAAATGACAATGCGATATTTCAGGGAAAAGAGCTTGCCAGGGTGGATCCGGCCGATACCGAAGAGGCAATGCGCTACTTTGAAAACATGTTTACGAATATTGAAAAGTATGTGGAATCCTATCTGAAGTCGGTTGTGAACCAGGAGCGTGGCCCGGTGTTACTTGAGAGACTTGTAACTTTGCGAGAAGAGGTGATTTCGACCAATGCCGTCGGTGATTTTGAAACACTTGTAGAGAAAATTGATACCGTTATCCGCGAATGTGAAGCAGACGGTGCTGAAGCTTCTGACAAAGCAGAGGCTGAACAAACAAAACAAGCTGTTTCAGAACCAACTTCCGATGAACCTTCCATTGATGAGTCTTCTGTGGATGACCCTTCTGCCGGAAAAGATCAAGAATCAGCAGGACCGGATGAAGTTGTTTCAACTGATGAAGGTAATGAGAAGAGTAAAAAGGAGTACCCCGTGGCATTGGCCGCATTGGTGGAGCTTGCAGACAAAGCAGAGGAGCTCGTTAATGAGGCAAACTGGCAGACTATGCTATCTGAGCTTGATAATATTCGGTTCAAATGGGAAAAGGTGGTGGAGGAAGGGGATTCCCTTACCGGGGAAAGCGGGTATGAGGAGCTGCTGCAGCGCCTGGACGCCATCCAGCAGCTGGCATCAGAGAAAAAAGCAAAATGGGTGGAACGGCGCCGTGAACGGAAGCAGGAAAATCTGGACCGGCGTGCAAAAATTCTGGATCAGCTGCAACACATTATTGACAAGAAGAAGTGGCAGGCAATCAAACAGGTTGGCAATCTGACACACAGATGGGAGGAGATCAAGGATTTACCAAACGAGCCCGAGGCAAAGAGTCAGGATCAGAAGTACCAGGAACTCATTAATGAGTTTAATGAGAAAAAAGTGGCTTACCTGGTTAAGAAAGCACAAAAAGAGGAAGAAAACCTTGTTGGGAAACTGGCCATACTTGACAAGCTGAACTTGATAGTTGCTTCAATCGGGTCAGAAACAGAGAACTGGAAACAGCTGGACAAGGATGTGGAGGAGCTCTCCAGGCAGTGGAGAAAAATCGGCCACGTACCAGCCGAGCAATCGAATTCGGTCTGGGAACGATTCAAGGCCGTTCGCGATGAGTATTTCAATAAAAAAATGGAGTACGACAAGGAGTTTCGCGAACAGACGACCAAGAATATTCGAAAGAAAGTCCGGCTCTGTGAACTTGCCGAAGCACTGTTGAACGAAGAGGATATGGCTGTTGCTGTGCGGGAAATGAACAACTTGCACAAGAAATGGAAAAAAATCGGTCCCGTCCCGAAAGAAAAGAGTGATGAATTGTGGGAACGCTTTAACGAGGCGTCGAAAAAATTCAATGAGAAAAAAAGCGTAAATCAGGATCTCATCCGCGATCAGGAACAGCAGAATCTGAACGAAAAGCTGGCGCTTTGCGAAAAGGCGGAAGAAGTTTCCAAACGGACAGACTGGGGTCAGGCATCAGCAGAAATGGAAACGCTGATGAAGTCATGGAAGGAAAAGGGACCTGTTCCCCGCAGAAAGGCAGGAAAAGTCTGGAA
>SKXL01000194.1 GCA_007128425.1 Balneolales bacterium
CTATATCTACCGCCTCGTTACAGACTCCTATCAGCAGAGTCGTACCATGCAGCTGGTAAAATAGTTGTCTATTTTGTTGATCTCTACATCTTGCGATACAACCAGACAAAATAGTCATTTACTATATGGGAAAATTTTCTCATTTCAACAGCATCATTTTCCTGGTCTTAACGAAGTCAGCCGCCTGGATGCGGTACACATAGAAGCCGCTCGCTAGTTCGGAGGCATCGAAGGTGACCGAGTGTGAACCGGCATCTTTCTGACGGTCAACAAGCGTCACTATCCTCTGTCCAATAGCATTGTAAACCGTCAGGGTCACCTCACTACTCTCCGGCAACGTGAATGAAATAGTAGTGGCGGGATTGAACGGATTCGGGTAGTTCTGATCCAGTCGGAAGCTTTGAATACCCTGATCTGTTTCAGCGTCATACTCCGCACTTGTCGAAACTTCCATAAACAAGGTATCCACACTTATGTTGTTGAAGGTAACCCGGTTGCCCCGGTCGGCATATAAATGCTCTCCATCAAACCGGATACGTATTTTAAAATCCGGGTTATTATGCACTTCGGGAATGTGTCCGAAATACACTTCGTACTCCTGATATTCCCTTGAAAGTGAGAGTCTGCTGGAAATCAAACCCTCGGTTGTCCAACCCGTATCATCAGGCTCATTAGAGTAATCAACCAGCAACGCATCCGCTGCACCTTCATCCACAGCGGCAAAACGGAAAAGCACATTTTCAAGACCGGTTGTCGGAACATCGAAGATCAGCGTGTTTTCGCCTCCATCTCCTTTGAATGGCTGTTTTATTTGCAACCCCCGCATACTGCCCGCATCATATGGACGCCCCTCGTTTCCCAACGGACGATAGTTCAAGCTGGTGGGATTATTTCGCCGCTCCATGGAGGCCTTTCTCCATGACGGGTGCTCCTCGTTGAACGGGTAGCCGCCCAGTGCCGACTGAAAACGGATTCGGGCCCTGTTCGACAGTGAGAACCAGGCATCAATCAATTCAAAAGGAGTGTTGTTCATCATCCCGGTACCGAAATACCAGAAGTACCTGAGATGTGCTGTTTCCAGATCTGCAGGTGGCTGTCCCATCTGACTATCAATCCAGTCGAGGCGTGTTTCGATCCAGTTAACCATATAGTCGATCTCTTCATCGTACGTGTCGAATCCTTCACGGCTCCACTGCCAGACATCCTCGCCCAGGATATCCCATCGTTCGAAGTTGCGGTCAATGGCCTCTCCCAGCTTATCCACATAACGGTAGATCATGTTGACGATGTGATCGGTGGCAAACGCACCCTGACGCAATTCCCACCAGCGTTCACGGTAGCGTGACTGAAACGCCGGATCCTGGAAAAGCCGGTTATACCATCCGTTCAGATACCAATCATCCGGGACGTGGGTGTAATACCATCCGGTGGGATCGTGACCGTTCCACCCCTCGGTCGTGGTGTAATTGCCAAGACTCAGGTTATAGTCCCATACCGGACCCATGATCATTCGTCCGCCCCGATCCTTGTACATGAAGGTGCTCAACCGGTATCCATCCATCTCCTTGAATGTCTCGGTGATCAGATGGTGGTCTATGAAAGACTCCGGGTCCAGAAAGGCGGCATAACCCTGCACAGGATCCCGGTAGTTGCCACCGAAAAGCGCCGATTCCAGTTCACCAAGATAGTTCTCTATCCAGCTGTGCTGCTGCGGGGTAATGTCCTCGTGCTGCGGGCGCACAAGCGCAAACCGGGTGCCCCGCGTTGTGCTTTCAATGTGGTACTCCCTCCCCGCTTCAAAATTGAGGATGTATCCTCCGGTAATTTCCGGCTCGGAGTTGTCCTGAGATGTGAGTTTTTCGATGTCCACGCGGTTGTCGTCCCACTTTATGCGCTCCACCAGCATGTACACGCCGTGATAGTGGCTCCTGGTCACCGGATCGTTCCCATCGTGCAGAAAAAGCTCTACAAACCGTGTTCGCGGAGCATAACGACCCATGTCGCTGCTAACCTGGTAGGCGATGGCATTGCGTATCAGAGTCCGATCATCCCATGGCGCATGCATGATCCAGTTGTTTTCCGCCGGCAGACCGAGGAGGGGCTCGTTCCGGTTTTCATCCTCGTCGTCGATGAGCCGTACTCCGAACTGCTTTTTGGGAAAAGCAAGGGAGCTCGTTCCACGGTAGTTGGATTCTGATCGGCTGTGCAGGTGCAGTTCATCGGTGAGAAGCCGCGCCCGGCCGTCACGGTCACGATCAATCACGGAAAAGTAGACCGTACTGCGATAGTGTCCTTCAGGATGCAGAATGTCGTCGAACTGGTTCACGATCACCAGCGGCAGGTTGGAATCGAAATCAGCCACATCGGGATGGAGTTGAATATAAACCTTTGTTACCGTTTCACTGGGCTCATATCCTTCCCGAAAGGCACGTGCACGTACCATGACCGATCCCGATATGTTCACGGGATTGTCGTTCTTATACACACTGGATAAGGTGGTTGGTACATCACCGTTTGTAGTGTAATAAATGGTTGCACCTTCAGGCACCGCGAAATGCAATTTAAAGGGTTCCAGGTAGGTGGCGGCCGTACGAGCAAACCCGGGCTGAGGAACGGATTGAGCTGCAACTGTCACAGGCAGCATGATAATAAGTAAAAAGAATAGGTACATTACGGGTCGATTCATTGATGGGTAAATCCGGTACATGTACTACACAGACTTCTTAATACTCAAAAAAAAAAAACTGCGACCCGCATTGTAGATCATGTACACGGGCCGCAGGATGCTCTCTGCTAATAAATGTAAGTTGAAATATCAATATCCGGGATTCTGCACCAGTGTGCCGTCAGAGAGATTGATCTCGGATTGCGGAATAGGCAACAGTCCCAGACGATCTGTGCGGAAATTGATAGGGATGTCCTGGATGGCCTGGGCATTTATTTTCTGAGCGGCCGTGTCCAGACCCATGCGAAGCAGGTCCCAGTATCGCAGTCCTTCACCGGCAAATTCGAGCCGACGCTCTTCCATAATGTTATTCCTGGTAACCGGAATTTCTACGTAATCGTCACCGTATGCCCGCATTCTTACCTGATTAAAATAATCCTGGGCATTGGGCGAACCCAGTTCGGCAGCCATGAGTAGTACATCTGCAAAGCGGATTACGGGGCGATTGTAGGGCCAGTTAAATGGCTGGTTGACATTTGGAAGATCAGGACGGCGGGGATAGAACTTCTTGAAGGCATATCCCTGCCACTGATACATCAAATCGGCATTGTGAGGCACATTCTCTTCCACCGGATCAAGGATGCTCAGAAAATACCGGGAATCCGCGTCCTGGTCGAATGCTTCCACCAGGTCCGGCGTCACCGGCTGGAAGGACCAGCCCGCTACATAGTCAAGATGGAAAGTGACCCCGCGCAGTCCGGTCATCTGGGATGCCCAATTGCCGTAGGAGCCGTTGAGGAAGCCCCAATCGCCAAATGAGGATAAGGCTGCAGCACCATGCTGGACCGAGAAAATGGCTTCGTTATTATTGTTGTTGTCTTTACCCCATAGCGAACTGAAATCATCCAGTAATTCATGCGGACTGTTATTGATCACATCCTCAAGATGTCCGAGCACTACGCTCTCGGAAACCGAAAGCGACCCGGCACCAAGTACCGGCTGCGCATAGTCGCGGTGGTAGAGAAAGATGCGGCCCAGCATCGATTTGGCTGCCCATGAAGATGCCCGGCCGGCTTGCGCAGGTGGGACGACATCCCGGAGGTCGGGAATGATGTCCACCAACTCCGATACCAGGAATTCATATACTTCACCCGGATCGGTTTGGGGCATCCTAATGTCTTCAGCAACCAGCGGCCTCTCAAACAGAGGCACATTCCCAAAAAACTTGACCAGTTCGAAGTAGAACAGGACCCGAAGAAAGCGGGCTTCGGCCGCCATAACGACTCTGTCCTGCTCGTTTTCAAATCGTACATCATCGATGTTCTCAAGCAGCAAATTGGCGCGGTAGATACCGGTGTACCGATCTGACCACAAACCGAGGGCCTTATCGTTAGTCACCGCGATATTGTGATCATTGAATTGTACAATATCCGGCTGATCACCGGGACCTGAACCACCACCGTAGGCATCATCAGAAAGGACATTTGACATCAGGTCGTAAGGATGGAACCCGGAATTTTGACGTCCATGGTGGAACGTCAACACTTCATAGACGGCGAACAGAGCCTGTTCGGCATCGGACTTGGTCTGAAAGAAGTTGTCCTGTGTCCGCTGAACCGGTGGCTTGTGGTCCAGAA
>SKXL01000091.1 GCA_007128425.1 Balneolales bacterium
TTGATCGTTGTTTGTCATGACATGTATACTGGCACCGAGGGCAGGCACATCGGCCCATGGAAAACCCAGAAAAACATTGACATAAGTCCCCGGTTGACGATCTTCCCATCGTCTGGCCCGCTCCATGATATCCATGAGAGGGGATTGGCCGGTCCATTGAAGAACGGTAGCAGTGAGGATGGGTACACGTCGGACAGCTGTAGCGGGCTGATAGGTTCCGCGCATCATGTTGCGAAGATACCGGGAAGCTCTTTGCCCCTGGCGATAGGAATCGTAATGAGGAAAACGTTTGGTGACAAAGCTGCCATCTGCCCATTTCAAAAAAGCCTCATCCTCATTTCCATGAAGGTCAAACGTTGCCACGATGGGCACATCCGGTCCAACAATCTCACGAAAACGTCTTGCCATTTCAGCTTCCGGGCGGGGGATATTCCTGACAGCCATGGCACCGTGCAATGAGAGGAAAACACCATCAACCGGCATGGCGGCTTTCAGATCATCCAGCATCAGTCCTACAAAGTGATCGAATACTTCTTCTTTGTTCCAGGTTCGTGAAGTTCCTCCAAAAACACCAAGAGGGGAGGTCAGTCCGATCAGCTCGATATCATCGAATGTTCTGGTCTCGGAAACAAATCCCCGCACATAATTGCTGATATTCAGCACATCTTCTCCTTTAGCAGGCGGACCCAGCCGTGTCCAGTCTTCGATTCCCGGCTCCTCTCCAGGACAGAAGGTGCAGGTTTCGTGAGAGAAACGGGCGACTGCCACGCGATAGGTTTTGTCGTTTTCCGGCACTTCCGTCACTTCCGGCACGCAGCCGGTGGTCAGCAGTAAGAGAATCAACACGAACACGGTTTCGCTTCCTGCTTTATAATGGGGAGCACATACGAATCGATTGAAAAGCATATACATGTGGTTGTATAGATGTGTGTACCTGTAAGGTTCAGCGTTACCGGCTCAACGAAGATCTACGGGTAATCAGTTTTGGCTCATGTAATTGACTGCCAGAGCAGCCAGTGCACGTACTCCGATTATCAGAGCGTTTTCATCAATATAAAACTCCGGAGTATGAAGGTCCGGGGCATCGACAGGATCCATGTGTGGCGGCATCCCTCCCACAACATAATAGAGTCCGGGAATTTTTTCCTGATAATATGCGAAATCTTCTGCTCCGGTAACCGCATCTATATACTTCAGATTTCCCTCGCCGGTGATTTGCTCGAGTGTCGGAATCATATTCGCCGTCAATTCAGGGTCATTGTATGTGATGGGATAGCCTTTGGTTATTCTCACATCGGCTCTGGCCCCCATGCTTTCGGCGATATTGGTTGCTGTCCGCTCGATATCGGCATGAATTTTCTGCCTCATTTGGGCGTCCAGGGTACGTATGGTACCGATGAGTTCCACTTCTTCTGCAAGAACATTGTTACGCACACCACCCCGGATTTGTCCAACGGTTATCACAGCCGCATTTTTTGTAAGTTCTGTTTGCCGGCTCACGATTGTATTCAGTCCGATAATAATATGAGCAGCAGCTGTAATCGCATCAATACCGTTCCAGGGAGCCGATCCATGGGCTTGCCGGCCATGAACGGTGATATTGAGCCGGTCCGATGCCGCCTTCAATCCCCCTGATCTGTATCCGATTTTTCCAACCGGTTTCCGGGGCCAGATATGCTGGCCAAAGATCACGTCGACATCCGGATTTTCAAGAACACCCTCTTCGACCATCATTTCTGCGCCTCCATCTTCCCCCGGTGGCGTTCCCTCTTCCGCCGGCTGGAATATGAATTTGACCGTACCCTGCAGTTCCTCTCTCTTTTCGGCAAGTATTTTGGCTGCACCCATTAGCATCGCCATATGAGTATCGTGACCACAGGCATGACTGACCGGTACTTCTTCACCCATGTATTCGGCTGTAACGGTTGAAGCAAAGGGGACCAGGGGCTTTTCCCTGATGGGCAAGGCATCCATATCGGCCCGCAATCCTACCACCGGGGTATCGCGGGCACCACGTAGTACGCCGACAACCCCTGTATGTGCTATTCCGGACTCCACTTCCAGTCCCAAATCTTCGAGAAAACGCTCTATATATTTGGCGGTTTCAAATTCCCGGTTGGATAGTTCCGGATTAGCGTGAAAATGACGCCTCCATTCAATAACCTGATTATTAAGTTCCTGCGATCTTTGTTCAATATACGTGTGCCAGTCGAAATCCTGAGCAACGACTGTATTAGTAATCAAGATATGTGCAAGAAAAATAAAGATAGAAGTAGTCATCGAAAACTTTTTCATAACGTTGAAATTTATTAGGATTTATAATGAAAGAAGTTTGTTGAATTTATTGAAAAGTAAACCAAAAAAACATTAATCTTTTTCAAATCTTACCCATAAAACCGATTTATATGATTTCACTGAAAAACTTATGCATTGTCAAGTTATGTAAAAAAACGGATTTGTTGAATAATTTATAAAGTTTTTCTCTCTAAATAATAGTGATGAGATGCTAAACAGTTTTCGGTTTTAAGAACAAATGCAACAGCTGGACAAATGTCGTATTTGTGAATTGGTGTGCCCGGCATCGCGCATTCACTTGGGAGTGAAAGTCCCCTGTACATCGAGCAATTTCAAGGAGCAGATTCGACGAGGCACGCATTGTAAGGCCCCCATCAGAACGAGGGAGATAATAGACGAGCTCAATTCGATCATCCGCGGCTGGGGATTGTAGTACCACAGGGCCCATGTCCGTAAGATCTTCCATCAAACTCAGGCTGACTGACATCCAGGCATGGATGAGTTACCTTTTCGTCATTTTCAGGTATATTGCTTCGGTCTTAGGTTATAACTGAAACTTCAATTAGAAATTTTTATAACATCGCATATGATACTGTTGATCTGGGCGGGTATCATCCTTTGCCTGTCGCAATCGGCCACGCTTTCGGGCCTGAACCTGGGCCTGTTTTCCATCGGCAAACTCGAGTTGGAGGTGGAGGCCAAGAAAGGAAACCCTCGCGCAACGCGGGTGCTGGGGTTGCGGAAAAACGCCAATTTTGCCCTGGTGACCATTTTGTGGGGCAACGTGGCGGTGAACGTGCTGCTGGCGCTGCTCTCCGGTTCGGTGATGACCGGCGTGATCGCCTTTCTGTTTTCCACGGTGGTGATCACCATTTTCGCCGAGATCATCCCGCAATCCTACTTCTCACGGAACGCTCTTAAGATGGCGTCGCTGCTGGCGCCTGTGCTGCGTACGTACCAGTTCCTGCTGTATCCGGTGGCAAGGCCGACGGCCTGGGTACTCGACCGCTGGCTTGGCGGCGAGGAAATCCGATTTTTTCGGGAGCGGGACCTTCGGCAGGTCATTCGACTGCACATGGAGGCGTCGGACAGCGAAATTGCCCGAGTGGAAGGTCAGGGCGCCATCAATTTCCTGGAGCTGGACGATGTCCCAATGGATGACGAGGGCGAACCGGTGGATCCGGAAAGCGTGGTGGAGCTGCCGTTTGTGTCGGGCAGGCCGGTATTTCCGAAAATCAAGTCGCAACCGGACGATCCTTTTCTGGTGGATGTGAACAAGTCGGGCAAGAGCTGGGTGGTGATTGTGGATCCGGACCGGGATCCGCAACTGGTGCTGCGGACTGAGGATTTCATTCGCGAGGCGCTGTTTTCGCCGGAGCGTTTCCGGCCGCTGCGTCACTGCCACCGTCCGATTATCGTACGCGATGAAAAGAAAAAGCTGGGAGAGCTCATTACACGTTACCGGGTGCGTCAGGGCGATCCAACCGATGACATCGTGGAGGATGATGTCATCTTGCTCTGGAGTGATGACAAGCGTGTGGTCACGGGAACGGACATTCTGGGCCGACTGCTTCGCGGAATTGCACGAAAGGAGTGAATTTTGCATGATAACAACGATTTGAAGTGGGATCAGGTTGATTTGAAATAATTAAGATGTAATCCGGATGGAGAAAGACTTTTTTCTCAGGTTTATGAAGGAGAGGGGGTCGTCGCTGCTGAAACAGAGGGGGCCGATGCTGCTTCGGACATGGTGGTGTTCGGTGCTATTGCTGCCATTGGCGGGCTGTGCTACATTGCGGCCCTGGTGCTGCCTGCATTCCGGGATGACTCCGGGTTTTTTGACCTTGACTTCGGGTTTGCTGATCGCGATACCAAATTGTAAATGGGATCCGGCTGCAACGAATCCTTTTTCTATTATCGGGATCGTTCAGCGACCAGCTTCGCTGGCTTGGGCACGCTATCAAAAATTCGAAAAACGTCTGTTGTCTATAAGTAACAA
>SKXL01000145.1 GCA_007128425.1 Balneolales bacterium
ATTCCGAAAGGCTTATATCAAGAAAATTACCGATTATGAGAGGCGGTGAAGCGGTAATAGCAGATTCATTTCAAAAAAATCTCACATCCGGAGTGGATGCGTCTGCAACGATGAAAAATAATTTAGAATCCGTACTTCAAAACTTCCTTGAGCGGACGTTTCTGTTTGTGCTCTCTTGGTTTGTCCTGCTGCAACCTGAGAACAAACTGGGGGTAACCTGACAAGTTCAGCTCCTTTTGCAACCACTCTCGACAGCAGTCATTGCTGATAATGGGTAATGCCATTAGTCCGCTCTGCCATTTATTCCTTACTTGAATAATGACATTTCCCAGCACCTCACCGGCCCGGGTCCAGTCATAGCGATTATCAGAGCCTGTGGTCAATATGATAAATTCGTTTTCTATGGAATCCTGCTCAGATACAGAGTTCGCTACATCTGTTGAACAATACTCAAAAAAGCGATCCGACATCAACACTTCATCCTCAAAAGGAATCGATGCATCGGTTGTATCGGTCCGCAGGAACAGGTTTAGACTTTTTCTGAATTGCTCGCTATTAAGCTTTTCACCACATTGTTCTTTCAGATACGTTTGAATCTTACAATCAGATCTGTCGTCATGGATAACCAGATCGATATCTTTCCGGGCTGCCAGAGAAGCAAGCTCCTTTTTGACATGCACAGCCGAGTCAGTTTTGCCAATCGAAATCACCTTATTGGTATGTGCAGATCGGTTTGCAGATTTCACATCTGCCGGACCTGAAGCCTCGATAAAGGCCACAAGGTTTTGCTCTTCAAACCGCGGGAAATAGGTGACTTTCGAGCTCCATCCCCGTGCCATAATGGCGTTCTCCAGATGAGCTATGAGGGTGCCGCAACTTGCGACCTGCAGCCTGCCATTGGGATCAACCGGCTCAAGCTCAGAACGCTTCTCAAGATATACCTCGATGGTATTTCCGCAAACCCGGAGTCTCCAGGGTTGGGAGTTCAGCACGGAGGGCGCACGCCGTGCATCATCAATGATATTTGAGATAAATTTGTTCATCGTGCTTCCCGAAGGTGCTGCTGTGTTATGGATACGTACAAAATCCTGACAATATCCTGAACTCTACATATGGCTGGAAAATAATCGGAATTTGTGAGGATAATATTAATCCCGGTGGGTTTCCTCTACATGCAAATCAAAGAATACCGTCAGGTCATCATGAGCCCGGATAAGTCCGCGAAGCGCAGTAGGTGGCGTAATCTCGTAATCCTTCATGGAGATCTCCTTGTGTCCCTTGATATGATACCTACCCTCATCCTGTGTCCGGCCCCATACCACAAGATCCACGAGCCGGTCAACACCGGCAATATTGAGTACTCCCTCAATCTGAAACGGGACATACCCCTCTTCAATCATGGAATCATCATTGAAATCTTGTGCCGGAAGCCGCTCTGCGTTCTCAAACTCGAAAGTGATATAGTCGAACTTGTCTGATTTGAGTGCTTCGTACATGTCACGATTCATTCGGGAATGACGGCAGTCGAAACTTTCTACAGGAATTTTGAGGAGGACGTGCAAATCAGCTGACGGGACGACTGTGTCACCCGCATCCGTGTAATCAATATATGATACTGCATCGGTGTGATATGAGGATGGCATGAAATTCACATCATGATAATCTGCATCCATGTCAGGACCTGGCATCTCCCGGGTCTCGGTCGGGCCGTTCAGGGCTCCCGCCGCACCTGCATCCGGCTTTTGATGACTTTCTATGTAAGCTGTGCCCTGGATGGAGCGAGCGGCACAATCAAAACGATGCACTGTTGACGAGCCCTCCAGCCACAGCCTGCTGTCTCCATGTGTATCAAAATAAATCTGTGCCGTCACTTGTGAGGAAAGGAGAATACTCACGAGCAGAATGCCTGAAAACACAGCTTTTACGAATGTAAACATGGAGAAAATCATGGTATTGTCGTTTTTAATCAGGCATGTTCAGCCGGCCGGATTCCCGGCAAGTGCAACCTGCAGCCTGACACTTGCATGATTTTTCCCGTGAAGCGATGGGAAAAAGTCAGTTTCATGCTACAACGGCTGCATCTAATTCAGATGGAGTTCAAATTCGATTGTCATCTCATCACGCGAACGGACGGAACCAAGCATTGCGGTAGGCGGATCAATACCGAAATCCGTCATGGCAAGATCCTGGGATCCGGATACAATAAGAGTTCCCGAATCATTTCGGGTAATTTTTACATCATGTACAATCTCCTTTTCTGCACCAGCGGCAGAGATCACACCCCGCACTGTCAGAACGATTCCGGGGTTATCCACCACTGCAAGATCCTGGATCTCAATCAGGCGGTAAGTGATTTCCGGATAATCATCTTTTTTGAGATACCCGTACATGTTGTTGTTCATCCTCCGGGAATCGGAATCGATATCTGCAACCGGGATCACAATTTCGACTTTCTCGAACCAGGAGGCCTGGGCATCCGACCAGTCAGATTCGTCTGCATTGCTGATTACAACTTCTCCGCGGATGGTTTTCACCTCCGCATCCCAGTCGGTTACATTTGCCGATCCGTAAATGGTCATTTTTGACGATTCGGATACAGTGAAGGTCTGAGCGTCCGAAACTACCGGTAATCCTGCCAGACCCAAAAAGACCACTAATGCAGATAAAAGAATTTTTTTTTCTGTTCTCATAATTAGGTTTAGTTATGTATGGAAGGGTCTGTCGTAGACCCTTCCATTGTGAGAATGCCAGTTATAGTGAACTGTCCAGACTATTATCCAACATATTGTCAGAAGCTTACACCCACTTCCAGAATGACACCCTGGAAATTGGGCTCAAGTCCAAGGTCAACGCTGGTGACTACGCCGGTAGTACTCTCATTGAATCCGGATGCTCCCTGGTAGACGTACTCAGCTTTCAAGAGGATATTGTTCGTCACAAAAGTACCGAAGCCGGCCTGAATCCTGTTAACATTGCCGCTGTTGTCGGAACTTAAAAACTTGCTGTAATCAACATTGCTGTATCTTCCCGAGAGATAGAAACTTTCACTCAGGAATTGTTGTACCTGTGCGGAGTAGTATGTCCACTCTTCGTCGCCAATAGGAACTCCAAAGCTGTTCGGATCAGGTCCGGTTCCCGTACCCTGACCAAAGAAAGCGGAGATGGTGTTTCCCTCAAAGAGATTGAGGATGGCATTGACTTCCCACGCTGTCAACTCGCGGCCGTTACCGGGTCTCACCTGGCCGGGTCCTTCACCTGCTCCGGAACCGTCGTTGTTCAGGTTCCAAACACCGCCGTATGAAGAGCCATGACGCTCCCTTCTGAACAGATTGGAACCCCTGAGTACTCCAGGATCGTGGTTGACTGTGTAAAAAGAGCCGGAAAGATACACGTTCCGGATCACATCCAGCCACACTTTGGAGCGGAATGAGTACTTCCTGGCTTCCTGAAAATCCTGCTCAGGTGCTCCGATGCCACCACCGATCATGGCTCCGAATCCACTGCCATTGTAAATGATTTCCATTCCCGGCTCAGCACCCAGGGGAGAGACAATCGGATTCCCGACAAGCGGGTTGCGGTGTGCATCGGCGTTGATGGTCCTGGTATACTGATGTTCACCGAAGTCGGCAAAAAAGTTACCTGCCTTGATATCAATATGTTCAAGTGCAGGGTTCAGAATCGTAAGGAAGGAATTACCCGGAATCCGGCGGATGTACATGTAACCCTGGTTTCCCCACCACTGGCTTGGATGGCGTTGCGTTGCAAGAAGTCCGTCAAAAAAAACATCTATATCGTCACCAATACTTACCTTGAACTCAAGATTGGCAAAAGATGTCTGCATCCCGTGCAAATTGTCTGAAGGTGTCGCCCAACCGCTGCCATCCCAGACACGGACATTGTCTTGGTTGAGGACCTGGACCCGGCCTACCGAGTGCAAACCAAGTGAGAAAGTGAGATCGTTGAATGTTCCAACTTCGATGCCTTTCCTGTTGTAATCAGGCTTCTGTGCCTGAACCTGGGAAAAAGTAACTCCAATAATTAGGAGCAGAATAAAAGTAATAATGTGATGTTTCATTTTTTTAATACCCAATCTAATGTTAATTATACTTGTAATACTGATTTAGAAATGACTGTTTCTTAGGAAATATCCTGATAGTAAGGTATGGTTAGCAACGCATATTGTTCGTATTGATAACCCCGAAATGTTTGTAAGGGAATACACCACAACCGAGCGAAAGCTATCGTGAAGAGCAATATTCAGACATTCAGATAAAAAAGTTGAGCATAA
>SKXL01000012.1 GCA_007128425.1 Balneolales bacterium
CTTTCGCTCTCAACCGAAGCTTTCTTTTCAGCCGGCTGTTCGTCCGTTTTCTTCTTTTCTGCTACGGCTTCTGTTTTGGTATCCGCTTTTTCAGCTTTTTCAGCTTTTTCGTCCCTGGGCTGATCATCAGCAGCCTTCTTCTCTTTGGATGCTGTATCCTTAGCTGGTGACGCCGCCTGAGATTCTTTGGGTTTAGAGACCTTTTGGGGGGAATCCGGTGCCTTGTCAGCTGCCTTTTTTCCGCCCGATCCACCTCGACGTGTTCTGCGTTTTTTCTTGCGCGATGTTTCAGGTTGTGCATCATTGAAATCAACCATTTCAATCATCGCTGTTTCAACACCATCACCTGGCCTGACGCCGAGTTTGACTATCCGGGTATATCCACCCGGCCGCTCTTCTACCATAGGAGCGATTTCATCAAAAAGGCGTGATGTCGCCTGTTTATCTCTAAGGTGCCGAAAAACATGGCTACGGTTATGAGTACTGTCCTGTTTGGACCTGGTGATGATCGGTTCTACATAACTTCTGAGCGCCTTGGCTTTGGCCAGTGTAGTAACAATTCGTTCATTTTTGATGAGTGCTACAGAGAGGGCCATCATGGTTGCCTTTCTGTGCGATGCCGTCCGGCCGAGTTTCCGCCCTTTAACTAAATGACGCATGATTTTAGAGTATCTTTCTTATTCTTGGTTTTATTCATCCAGATATTTGTTCACATCCATACCGAAGTGAAGATTTTTTTCTTCAATTACTTCAGAGAGTTCTGCAAGGGACTTGCGACCGAAGTTCCGGAATTTCAGCAACTCCGTTTCGTCTTTGGAGACCAATTCTGCAATGGTATTGATGTTGGCCGATTTCAGACAATTGTAGGCACGCACACTCAAGTTCAGATCCTCGATACTTGTCTTGAGCAGATTTGAAATGCGTACTTTTTCGGCATCCACTTCGTCCTCTTCCTGGGAGAAAGGCTCCTCAATCTGTTCGGTAATGAACTTCTCGATATGGTCTTTAAGAATTTTGCCGGCAATAGTGAAAGCTTCTTTCGGATTGATGGATCCGTCAGTGAGAACCTCAATGGAAAGCTTTTCATAGTCGGTTCGCTGTCCCACCCGGACGTTGTCCACATGGTATTTAACCGACTTGATGGGTGTAAAGACAGCATCCACCGGGATAAGGTCTATGTCAGACTCATTGTCCAGTGACATCTCCTCCGATGTTACATATCCCTTGCCACGGCCCATACGAAGCTCCATCTCAATGGAGGCTCCTTCAGCCAGGGTTGCGATATGCTGATCCGTATTCAACACGGTATATTCGGCTGTAGCTTCACTGATATCTTCAGCGGTTACATTTCCGGGTCCTTCTTTCACAACAGTAATAACACCGCTGCTCTGCTCCACCTGCTTGAAGCGGACTTCCTTAAGGTTCAGGATGACATCATAGACATCTTCTGCGATGCCATCTATGCTGGAATACTCGTGTTTAACTCCACGGATCTTCACAGCGGTAATTGCGATTCCGGGCAGTGATGATAAAAGCACCCGGCGAAAGGCATTACCAATGGTTACGCCAAAACCTCTTTCAAGAGGCTGAAGTACAAATCTGCCATACGTATCGGTTGTTTCTTCTACAACCAAACTCTCGGGCATTAACAAATTATTCGTGCTCATAAGGCAACGGGATTACATTAATTTCAGTCGTCAAAAATTACTTGGAATACAACTCTACAATGAGCTGCACATTGATATTTTCCGGAATGTCTTCCATTTCGGGGTAGTGGAGAAATTTGCCGGTAAATGACTTTCTGTCCACTTCTAGCCATTTGAATTTTTTCCGGGATGTATTCTTCATGGTATCGTCGATGATTTCCATGTTTCTGGATTTCGGACGGATAGAGACCACATCACCGGAGCGTACCGAGTAAGACGGTATATTCACAACGCTGCCGTTTACAACAACATGCCTGTGAGTCACAAGCTGCCTGGCCTGACGGCGTGTTCGGGCAAACCCCATCCGGTAGACGGTATTGTCCAGCCGGGCTTCCAGATATTTCATCAGGTTTTCACCGGTGACACCCTCTTTGGCATTGGCTTTTTTAAAGAGATTACGGAATTGGCGTTCCAGCACACCGTAGGTATATCTTGCTTTTTGCTTTTCATCAAGCTGAATAGCGTATTCCGATTTCTTCATTCTCCGGGAGCGACCATGCTCACCGGGCCCATAGGGTTTACGTTCGAGCGCTTTGCTCGGACCAAAGATCGGTTCTTTAAATCTTCTTGCTCTTTTTTGCTTGGGTCCAGTATATCTAGCCATTTTCTGTTAAACTATCGTTATTAAACTCTTCTGCGCTTGGGTGGGCGGCAGCCATTGTGAGGTATAGGTGTTTGATCCGTGATAACCTGCACTTCCAGTCCTGATGTTGCAAGTGCCCTGATCGCCGCTTCACGTCCGGAACCCGGACCTTTCACAAAGACATCAACTTTTCTGAGTCCCATGTCATACGCCGCTTTCGCAGCAGTTTGAGAGCTCATTTGGGCGGCATAGGGTGTGTTTTTCCGTGATCCCTTGAACCCTTCTCTGCCGGATGTTGACCACGACAGCACATTACCACCGGCATCGGTAATGGTAACCGTGACGTTATTGAATGTAGCTTTTATGTAAGCACGACCATTCGGGTCGGTTAGTTGCTTCTTCTTCTTCTTTGTAGCTGTGGTTTTTGCTTGCTTTTTTGCCATAATTATCCTGGGTCATTCACGCTATGTTACTTTCTGGGAGCTATTTTTTTGCCTGCAACCGTTCGGCGTCTTCCTTTTCTGGTGCGCGCATTGGTTTTGGTGCGCTGCCCCCTGACGGGTAAGCCCCTGCGGTGTCTGAAACCACGGTAAGAGCCGATATCCATGAGCCGCTTGATATTGGCGTTCACTTCAGATCGCAATGCACCTTCGGTTTTGTACTCGTTCTCAATCTCCTTGCGGATATTGGCCACTTCGGTCTCATCCCATTCCTGAACTTTCTTGTTCAGATCTATTCCAAGCTTTTCAAGGATAAGCCGCGACCGGGAATTACCAATTCCAAAAATATAGGTAAGTCCGATAAGACCGCGTTTGTTTTTAGGTAAATCTACTCCTGCAATTCGAGCCATACGTCTGGTTTCCTTGGTTTACCCTTGTCTTTTTTTGTTTCGGGGATTTTTCTTGTTGATAATATACAGTCGTCCCTTTCGGCGGACCATTTTGTCGCCGGGACCTCTTTTACGAACGGATGTTTTCGTTTTCATTACCTTATTTATAACGGTATGTGATTCTTCCTTTTGTCAGGTCATAGGGTGACATCTCAACGGTCACCTTGTCGCCTGGCAAAATTTTTATATAATACATTCTCATTTTACCCGATACATGCGCCAGAATTTCGTGGCCGTTTTCGAGTTCCACACGAAACTGTGCATTGGGCAGTGCCTCTACAATAGTTCCTTCCTGCTTAATGGGCTCCTGTTTAGCCATGGGTTACGACATTGTCGATTTGAATTTTGGTTATCTCCTCAATATAGGCAAAAGTGCTTAAAATATCAGCTTCGCCATCCCTTACCACAATATCATGCTCGTAATGAGCGGATCGTTGTTTGTCTGCTGTGATGATGGTCCATCCGTCATCAAGCGTTTTGATCTCGCGACTACCCATGGTAATCATGGGTTCCACGGCCAGAGTTGTACCACTCCGCAGCCGCTTTCCCCGGCCTGTAAATCCGTAATTTGGCACGGCAGGATCCTCATGCAAGTTACGGCCAACACCGTGTCCCACCAGCTCACGGATCACTCCGTAACCTGCGGCTTCACAGTGTGACTGAATTGCAGCACCGATGTCACCGGTGGTATTACCATGCCTTGCATTTTCAATTCCAATATATAACGACTCAATTGTTGTTTTGAGGAGCTTCATGGTCTGATCATCACACTCCTCAACAATAAATGTATAAGCCGAATCACCGACAAAACCATTTTTAAAAATTCCGCAATCTATTGATACGATATCTCCGGCTTTCAACACCCGATCCCCGGGTATCCCATGCACCACTTCTTCGTTGACAGAGATACAGAGTGCCGAGGGAAATGGATTTTTTCTCGGCCCGTAGCCTTTGAACACCGGCTTTCCATCATGTTTTTTTATAAAATCCTCAGCAATCTGATTGAGTTCGCCCGTGGTTACACCATCACGGATGCGGCCTGCAACTTCAGCCAGCGTCCTTGACACAAGCTGAGC
>SKXL01000104.1 GCA_007128425.1 Balneolales bacterium
GTGCAGCGTTTCGGGCATGATGTGGCCTATGTGGACGGTGAATTCGACACCTGGTTCAGCAAAAAAGAAGAAGTGGCCGGCTGATTAAGCCACGCTGGCAATGAAAGGGCTCCGGACTCATTCTCCGGAGCCCTTTTTGTTCTGTATGATATCTGACCGGAAACTTCTGCAAACAAACTGGGCATGAGCACTTCTGTCATCAAACTGGGTATGAGCCGGCAAAAAAAGGTTGGCCGTAAAATATGCCCCCGGCGAATAGCCGTTAAATAATCTTTATTCAATTAGCGTGAAACGTTTTTTCCCCATACTGACATGGCTTCCCGGTTACCATTCCGGGATGTTTCGGGGTGATCTTGCCGCCGGTCTCACCGTTGGGGTCATGCTCATCCCCCAGGCCATGGCCTATGCCCTGATAGCAGGGATGCCGCCGGTCTACGGTCTCTATGCGGCGCTGGTGCCGCTGCTGCTTTACGGGATCCTTGGCACTTCCCGCCAGCTGGGAGTAGGTCCGGTGGCTGTGGTTTCGCTCCTTGTCGCCGCCGGAGTGGCTGATTTGGCCCAACCCGGAAGTAACGAATATGTGCACCTGGCCATACTGTTGGCCTTCATGGTCGGGGTGATCCAGCTGCTGATGGGCCTGCTTCGCATGGGCTTCCTGGTGAACTTCCTTTCCCATCCCGTCATCACGGGATTCACGGCGGCAACGGCCCTGATCATCGCTTTCAGCCAGTTGCACCATCTGCTGGGTGTATCCATCGAAAGTTCAAAACACATCCACACGGTTTTGCTGCAGCTGTTTGAGAAGCGGGCGGAGATCCATCCCGGCACGGCATTGTTCGGGTTCGGCGCAGTTGCGCTCATATATGTCATCAGGAAGTGGCAACCGCGCATACCCGGCGCGTTGATCGTGGTGGTGATCGGTATCGTGCTGGTGGCGGTAACGGGATGGGATCAGCGGGGCATCCGTATCATTGGGGAGGTGCCGTCCGGACTCCCGTCATTTGCACTGCCCATGTTTGGCATGGAAGCGGTCTATCAGTTGCTGCCGATGGCGTTTGCCATATCGCTGGTTGGATTCATGGAGTCGATTGCGGTGGCCAAATCCATCCATGCTCGGCATCGCGACTACCGGCTGGATGCCAACCAGGAGCTGGTGGCACTCGGATCGGCCAACCTGGGGGGGTCGCTGTTCCAGGCCTTCCCGGTGACCGGCGGGTTCTCACGCTCAGCTGTGAACGACCAGGCCGGGGCCAAAACCGGGATGGCCAGCATCATCAGCGCCCTGCTGATCGGCCTGACCCTGCTTTTCCTGACACCGCTGTTCTACTATCTGCCCAATGCGGTGCTCGGGGCAATCATCATCACGGCGGTGCTCGGACTCATCGACACCAAGGAGATTCGTTTCTTGTGGAATACGCAGAAAGAGGACTTTGCCATGATGGCCATCACATTTCTGGTGACCCTGCTGCTGGGTATCGAGGAGGGGATCCTTACCGGTGTAGTGGCTTCACTGGGCGTGGTGATTTTCCACAGCAGCAAACCGCATGTGGCCCGGCTCGGACAGCTGCCCGGCTCCAGGGTTTACCGGAACCTGTATCGTTTTGATGAAGCCACGGAGCGCAGGGATGTGCTGGTGTTTCGCTACGATGCGCCGCTGTTCTATGCCAATGCCGATCATTTCAAGGAGACGGCGGAGTCGTTCATTGCGCAGAAAGGGCCGGAACTCAAACTGGTGGTACTGGACGCCTCCGGCATCAATTCCATAGATACCACCGGTATCCATGCGCTGGCATCTTTTGAAAATGAGCTGCGGGACAACGGCATACAGCTTCGCATGTCCGCAGTACACGGACCGGTACGGGATTTGCTGAAAAAGAGCAAGTACTACAAATCGGAAGACGAGGAGCGGCTGTCGCATATGGAAGTGCATGATGCTGTTACAGCGTATGAATGCAAACGCACTGGGCGTAGAACAGGCAGTCCTGTTGAATCTGAAAAAGCAATAAATAAATCACGGTAATGACTGCTGAGGTTTTTTTGATGAGCCCGCAACAAGGAGCATGCAGGATCTTCGTCTGCTGTGAATATGGAGATGGGCAAACCCGATGGGCATACCCATTGCATAGAAAGGCTTTCCATTGGTTATAAATATCTATATATTTCGTATATAGCATATGTATATAAATAAATAGTTGAATTATGAACGGTACTACGTTAGATATTAATGAGGGTGTGCAGAAACTTGAGCGCTGCGCATCAGTGTTGAAGGCGATCGCGCATCCGGTTCGGATTGCCATAATAGAGCTACTGGAAAAGCACGAGAAGCTGTCGGTATCGGAAATTCATGAGCAGCTTGATCTGGAGCAGGCGGTTGCCTCGCATCATCTTGGTATTCTGAAAAACAAGGGTGTTCTTATTTCCTATCGTGACGGGAAAAATATGCTCTATGAGTTGAAACACCGCCAGATTACCCGGATTATCGAGATCATGGAGCGTTGCAGCACCGTCTGACCGGATGTGTGCCGAACGAAAACCGAAGCGTAACACCATGCAAGGAAAGGATCTCTTTGATGTCTCGCAACCTGATGGGCCGGGAGGAACGTCCCGAACACAACCGCTAGCCACCCGTATGCGTCCGCTTAGCGTTGAGGAGTTTGCCGGGCAGAAGCATTTGGTAGGTGAGGGCAAGTTGCTTCGTCGAATGATTGAAAGCGGCCGTATTGGGTCGATGATCTTCTACGGTCCGCCGAGCAGCGGCAAAACGACGCTGGCCCATGTCATCTCGAGAGAAATTGATGCCGATTTCGTGATCCTGAATGCGGTCCT
The DNA here is from genome assembly GCA_007128425.1 of Balneolales bacterium. Taxonomy (GTDB): domain Bacteria; phylum Bacteroidota; class Rhodothermia; order Balneolales; family Natronogracilivirgulaceae; genus SKNL01. The sequence goes on from SKXL01000104.1 coordinate 2,827, forward strand.
CGACGGGGTCAGGGAGTTCAGACAGGTAGTACAAAAGGCCGGTGAGCAGCAGAAGCTTTATCACAAAAAAACCATCCTTTTTGTTGACGAGATTCATCGCTGGAACAAGGCACAGCAGGATGCGCTGCTTCCACATATCGAATCCGGCCTCATAACGCTCATAGGCGCCACAACACTCAATCCGTTCTACTCCCTTGTGGGTCCGCTGCTTTCGCGTTGCCAGCTTTTTGAGCTTTATCCGTTTGAATCAGCTGACATCCGCGTCCTGCTGAAACGGGCGCTGGCGGATGATGAGCGCGGTCTGGGGTCCTATGATGTCACCGTTACCGGTGATGCCATCGAATATTTCACCGAATATTCCGGCGGTGATATTCGTCACGCTCTTAATGCGATGGAAATGGCCGTACTCACCAGTCCGGAGAATGAGGAGGGGATCCGGCAGGTAAATGTGGAAGTGGCCAAAGAGTCGATACAGAAGCGTTATCTGCGGTATGATCGCACTGGCGATGAGCATTATCATTACGCATCAGCGATGATCAAGTCGCTGCGCGGATCAGATCCCGATGCGGCTCTGTACTGGCTAACGGCCATGTTGGAGGGTGGCGAAGATCCGCATTTCATTTTTCGACGGCTGCTCATCTTTGCCTCCGAGGATGTCGGCCTGGCTGATCCGCATGCGATCACCGTAGTGAACAGCGCTCACGATGCGTTTGAAAAATGCGGGATGCCGGAGGGATTCTATTTTCTTTCCCATGCCTGCCTTCATCTGGCGCTTGCTCCTAAGAGCAACAGCACCGGCGCCATATTTTCTGTCGCGCAGGAGCACCGGGAGAAGGGGACGAGACCGGTACCCGATCACCTGAGAGACAAGACGGCCAATGCGAAAAAGGCGCGCTACCTGGAAACCGGCAATGCCTCGGACGACTACAAATATCCGCATTCCTATCAGGGGCACTGGGTGGAACAGCAGTATCTGCCGGATGCGTTGAAAAAGAAATCCTGGTATCAACCGGGTGATCAGGGTCTGGAGGCAAAACGCTGGGAGCGATTGCGCCGGATTCGTGAGCAGGAGAATGACAACCCGTCCGGTCAATCCTGATCCTGGAATTGAAAAAAAACGCCATCCCGTTTTCAGGCGGAATGGCGTTTCGTTGTGAAGCATGTTGGGTGCTGTTGATCAGGTAGCTTCGGACTTAGCTGATTTAAAGGATGAGTCAATCATGGCGAAATTGGGGTAGGCACCCACTCCGTGTTCAGAAAGGTCAAGTCCACGTGTTTCATAATCTTCAGAGACGCGAACCCCCATGACAGCCTTGATGGCACCGAAGACGCCAAGTGAGAAAAGGAATGTGGTGCCGAAAATGGCGGCAATACCGAGGAGCTGGACACCGATGGTTGCTGCAGGTGA
>SKXL01000022.1 GCA_007128425.1 Balneolales bacterium
ACGGGATGCATTATCAGATTCGTCAGGAATTTGAGAATCTGAATCCGACCGGGAAAGATTTGGATGACTAGCAGGTTATGACAAATCACCTGCCCAAGTAGTCAGAAAATTCGTATTTTAACTGGCTGAACTGTAAGCGCAATTATTGCAAGCGGACAACAAGCAATACGAATTTCTTACCGGCTACTTTTTTATGAGCGTGGATACGCATTTCGAAACTGTTATTGGACTGGAAGTACACGCACAGCTTCTCACCGAATCAAAAGCTTTTGCTCCGGTATCCAACCGGTTTGGAGCAGCACCCAATACCAATATCAGCCCGTTGTGTCTGGGGCATCCGGGAACGCTTCCCGTACCCAACGAAAACCTGATTCGCTATGCAATAAAACTGGGACTGGCAACCGGATGCCGCATCAGATCAAAGTCCATTTTCGCACGAAAAAACTATTTTTATCCCGATATGCCAAAGGGATATCAGATATCGCAATTTGAGACACCGATCTGTTATCAAGGGCACCTGGATGTTACGCTTGAAGATGGCAGCACAAAACGGATCGGGATCACACGTATTCACATGGAAGAGGACGCCGGCAAATCAATCCACGACCAGGACCCTCATAACTCGCTTATCGACCTGAATCGCGCCGGAACTCCGTTGCTGGAAATTGTATCGGAACCTGATATCCGGAGTCCCAAAGAGGCAGGAGCCTACATGCGGAAAATCTGGCAGATTGTTCGCTATCTGGGTGTCTGTGATGGGAATATGGAGGAGGGGAGTCTGAGATGTGATGCGAATGTCTCCATCCGACCGGTCGGACAGAAACAGTTCAGCACCCGCACCGAAATCAAAAATCTCAACTCCTTTCGCAATGTTGAACGTGCGCTTGTGTACGAAGTAGAACGACAGAGGGAGCTTGTACGATCCGGTGCCGAGGTGATTCAGCAGACACTGCTTTGGGATCCGAACGAGATGAAGACACGCCAGATGCGTACCAAAGAGGAGGCGCACGACTACCGGTACTTCCCCGAACCCGATATTCCGCCGGTCATAGTAACAGACCAGATGCTTGAGGAGATCCGACGTGAGATACCGGAGCTTCCAGAGGCCCGACGCCGTCGATATGTCAACGATTATGGACTGACGGAGTTTGATGCAACGGCTCTGACAGAGGATCGGCCATTGGCAGATTTTTTCGAATCGGTGCTCGAACACAACGTGCCTGCAAAACCTGTCGCCAATCTTATTATCACAGAAATACGCCGGATAATGAATGATCAGGCCATAGATATCACAAAATTCCCGGTGACGCCGGATCGCCTGGCCGGTCTCGTTGCACTTCGGGAAGCGGACAAAATCAGTTCATCCGCCATGCAGACCCTGCTTGATACCATGGCAGCTGCCGGTCCCGGCGCCGATTTGGACGCCGAAACCCTGGCAAGCGAAAAAAACCTGTTGCAGGTTTCAGACTCCGGGTTTCTGGAACCCATTGTGGCCCAGGTTTTACGTGACAACCCTGAAGAAGTAAAACGCTATATTGCCGGAAAACATGGGTTGATCGGGTTTTTCATCGGACAAATCATGAAGCAGTCAAAAGGAAAGGCAAATCCTGGCATGGTACGTGAACTTGTTCAGATTAAAATCAAAGAATATGAGTGACATGTCCGGGAATATATGTGACGTGTCCAGGAATAAGAGCGGCATGTCCGGCTTTATGACAACATCGATGAGGACGATGGTGGGAGTTATCATGATGTTTTTGGTTACCGGATGCAGCGGTGGCAACCCGGACGCTCAGGTCTCACAGCCCGAGCAGTCCAATCAGCCCGATCAGACCCGCATTCACGGTACCATCACAGTTGATGAAGCATTAGATGATTCAGGTGACTACAGTGGTATCGGGGTGATGGTGCTGGATATGACTGCAGGTCCGGATACGCTTTTTCAGGCACAAACCAACAGAGAAGGACAATTTGACGGCATTGCAAGTTTCTACCATCAGGGGATATATGAACTTCAGATACACCGTAACAACCGACGCATCACCGACACGACACTGATACTGGCACATCAGGATACAGTAGCTGTTCATGGTGTTCTGCCCCGTTTTTCCGGCCATGCCCGCATATCTTCAAGGGAATCGGAAGCCATGCGTACGTTGAACCGCCTGGAACGACAGTACAACCGCATACTGAATATTGCAGTTTTAGGTGGCATAGCCCAGGATACCATACCACACGTGCTCGAAAACTGGAGCAATATTTTTTGGGAACTGTATGAAAGCTGGCCAGGAACGGTTGCAGCCGGCATAGCGGCCCGGGAATCATTAAATATGCTGGAAGAGCGTAATGACGATTTGCTCATGTTGCGACTGCGTCAATATGGCGAATATGAAGACATCCGCCTGCTGGCCTCCCGTTACGGTTTCCTGTCAGAACTGCGTCGTGGTGGCCTGGATAAGGCAATTGACTGGATTGATTCACTCGATACACATGCCACGTCTTCCGAAACCCGTTTACAGATTGCAAAAAACCGTATTGTTGCACTTTATGACAGCTCCCGGATTGCGGAAGCGCGATCACGCGTACAAGACTATGAGGCTGATTTCGGTGATGATGAAATGGCAATGCAATGGCTTTCAGCCGTTCGCTATGATATAGAACATTTATCACCAGGGGAAAAACTTCCCCCGTTTCAACTGGAGGTATTTCGGTTGGCCGGTTCGGAAGAGACGAATGTGGAAACACTCAAAATGGAAGACATTTTGGGTTCGCCTGCAATGATTGAAGTGGTATCTCTTTCGGATCGCCTTTACCAGTCGTCGTACCCGCAGCTGCAAACATTGCATATGATATTTGGGCAGGAAGGAGTCCGATTCCTTACCATACCAGCCGAGGAAAATCTTGTAGCAGTCAGAGCTTTTTATGAGGAACGGGGGCAGGACTGGCCCGTGGCTAAGGCCGGTGCCTTTGCCGAATCAGATCTGGAACAGAGGTGGAATGTGTACGAAATGCCGGTTCGTTTCCTGATTGACAGCAAGGGACGCATCATTCGAAAGTACCACGGCCACAATGTGAATGAACTATTAATTGAATTAAACAGAATTCTGAATAACGGAGAAATATCATGAGAACATTATTGATAGCAGGCAACTGGAAGATGAATATGGGCCCGAAAGAGACCGCTGATTTCTTTGCGCAGCTTGATGATGCTGCCCAGAAGGAGATCACCGGCGTCGAAGCTGCGGTCTGTCCGCCATTTGCCTCTCTTTCATCGGCATTCTCATCGCGCAAGGCAGGCAGCGCCGTAAAAATCGGCGCCCAGAATGTCCATTTTGAAGACAATGGTGCCTACACCGGAGAAATAAGCACAACCATGCTCAACGAACTCGGTTGTGACTTTGTAATCCTTGGGCACTCTGAACGCCGTGAATATTTCAGTGAGGATGATGCCATCATCAACAAAAAGGTGAAGAAGGCATTGGCTGACGGCATCACACCGATTGTGTGCGTGGGTGAGGTACTCTCCGAGCGCAAGGAAAATCGCCATTTTGATGTTGTTAAAGAGCAGATTGCCGGTTCACTCGCAGGCCTCTCGGAAGCGGATGTGAAAAAAATTGTCATTGCTTACGAGCCTGTCTGGGCGATCGGGACCGGTGAGACCGCTTCGCCGGAGCAGGCCCAGGAAATGCACGCATTTATTCGAAAAGAGCTGGTCGGACTTGTTGGCCAGAGTACAGCTGACACGGTACGAATTCTCTACGGTGGAAGCATGAAACCGGGCAATGCAGATGAATTGCTCCGGCAGCCGGATGTTGACGGCGGCCTGATTGGAGGTGCCAGCCTCAAACCATCCGATTTCAGTCAGCTGGTATCCATTGCAGCTGGACAAGAATAATACCACCGCAGATTCATGGCGAAATATAACGTTCTTATATTGGGGTCGGGCGGAAGGGAACACGCTCTGGCATGGTCACTTGGCCGGTCTCCTCTGCTTAATGAGCTCTTTATCTCTCCGGGTAACCCGGGTACGGCGTCACACGGTACCAATGTTGCGTTGAAACCAGCTGATGCCACATCATCAACCGCGGAACCCGAAGCCTGGTTTGAAACAGTAGCATCGTTTATTCGGGAGAAAAATATCGATCTGACGGTTGTTGGTCCCGAACAGCCACTGGTTGATGGCATCACTGATTACCTGGAGGCGCGCGGAT
>SKXL01000070.1 GCA_007128425.1 Balneolales bacterium
GATTATCAGACTGCCTGCCGACAGCTTTCGCGTCTCATTTAACCAGCGTAACCGGAATCGATTGCCGGTGCGAGCCCGTCTCTGCTGTGATGATATAAATTCCACTCGCCCAGCCAGCGGCATCGATTACCACATCGTGGTGTCCTCTTTGTACTTCTCTATTTTTCAGCGTCGCTACCCTCCTCCCGTCCATGGAATAGGCCTGGATACGAAGGTGACCCGATTCGGGCATGGAAATCGATATTAATGTACTGTTATTGAAAGGATTCGGTCTGGCCGGGCGGAGCCGGAATAAATCTGGATGATCCGATTCCGGTTCAACGGGTTCTGCTGATACATCAACCTGTTCGAAAAGCGCATTGAGCTCCACGACTTCCTGTAATGTTCGAATGGTGATCTTATCTGCTGTCTGAGTGCTCCCCTCCCATCCTGCAAACTCATAACCCTCGGCCGGTTTTGCCGTTACGGTTACCGGTATATCCTGAAAATAGATGCCGCTCCAAGGCCAGGGATCATCTGCTATGCCAACCTCACCAGGTCTGATATCCACCGAATTGACCTTGATGTGGCCGCCATCGGGATCATTGACATCCAATTTGATATCCACGAGGCCGCGAAGTTTGAAATGTGAAACGATATGATTGCGCTGGGCTTCCGGACGCTTGCGCGCGAAGTCACGCATAGAATCGATCTCCGTTTCCCAATCCAGCATGGTTTCGGGTCCGCGCCACCGCAAAACATGTTCTGCCATATGCGGTTTCAGCGTTTCATACATCGCATTGATGTCACGCTCCACCCGTGAGGGTTCAAATGCAGTATTGAGAAGGTCAGCAAACCGGTTGATGAAATCGTTTCGAAATGAACTGTTTCGGAGGACACCGCGCAACATCTGCACCGACCAGTCCGGGTTGGGCCAGCTATCCTGTGATCCATGGACAGCGAAACTCAGAGTATTGTGCTCTTCCCGGGCGTTATGCCCCTGCACATAGGAATAATCAAGATTAAAGCCGAAATCGGTGTCATATAACAGCCAGCGCCAGCGTCCGTCATGGCCCGGAGGAGCATCATCCTGCGGGCCGTCCGTCCGCTTTCTCCAGAAATCAATGTTATTTCCGGGCCAATCGGTATTCCTGAAGTAGATGTTTGCGATCTGGTAGTCTCTGAAATTGTCCAGATCGATCCGATCCCGCACCATCTGCCAAATTTGTGGATGGTTCATATCGGTTTCCTGGTCTATCATCTTCCTCAGCTGCAAATAGCTCGCGCGGTCGTCGGTAGTCCCCTCCATTATTTCAGCATCGCCCTCCAGAAGCACGAGATCCTCGCGGTCAAGGCCAAACATGGTTTCGAAATAGCGGTGATCGAATCTCATACGGATGTTGTGAATTCCCCAGTATTCGCCATTGAGGAATACCACAACCGGACGATAATACTGGGTCTCGACACCGGTATGTTCTACGAGTTTCTGCATGAGCGCATCGCGAAAAAAGGCTTTATCCCAGTCGTTGCCCGAATTTCTAAGAAGAAATCGCTTGTACCGGTCGACCGGGGCATCGGGGATGAGCGGATACTCGAACCACGTCTCGCCATAGGACCGTCGGGCATACAAGCGCAGCGATTTGATTGGACGCGCCCTGGAGGTGCCTCCATGAATACGCACACCGGCATCCCGGGCAAGAACCGGCTCACCTCCTTTTTCAAAAAACTCAAAATGTACCGGTCGCTCCCACTCATCACCTCGGAACCAGAAGTTATCCGGAACATAGATGCCGGTTGCCTCAGAGAAAAAATGATCCCAGTCCGTGGCAAGCGATACAACAGGAAGCTGATATCGGTCATGCAGATCATCCCCGACAAAATAGGTTTTTGTGGCCACACGCAGTGGTTTTGAATCTGGTGCCCAGACAGCGGCACGCACTACGGTTCCCTTGAATACATTTCCAATTGGCGGTTTCCAACCGTCATTGAGCGGATCGTCATCATCTATATTGTTGGTGCGGATCATGGAGATGTCATTGGGCTCACCAGTGCGGTTCTCTATATGGATGGTTTGCCCCTCCATCAGTCGCGTACCGTTATCCGGTCCCGGAACACTGCCGTCGGTGGTAAAATAAATTTCAGCATTGCCGTGATGATCGGGCAGGGTGAGCGACAGATCAAAGCCTTGATTGTAAAATCCCGCATTACGGGAAAATTGCGGCGGTTCAAGAAGCTGCTGGTAGCTCTCGCCGGTATTCGGGAAACCGGGAGTAGGATCACTGAAAAAAACCCAGTTGTCCGATCCGTCGGGATCTCTGCCGTATGAATAATCTGTGGGCACATGTACGGGTGGCACGGTGTCGAGCTTTACACCGTTTACATCAGTCAGCCTTAGCGGCTCACCACGAGCGGCAATGCTGAAATTCGTGTGGAGCGGTGCACCCGGGGATCTGCGATTTTTCCCGGACGCCCAGATCAGCATGAACCCGCCTGGCTCCAGAGTGGTGTCGGGAAAGACCCATCGGAAAAAATCTATTTCACGATCCGTCAGTCCATAACCGTATAATCGGACCGGTACGTCTCCGGTATTCAGAATTTCTATCCAGTCCTCGAAATCGCCGTCTTCATCTGCCACTGTCTCATTATTGGAGGCCTGAAACTCGTTGATGACAATCCCCGGCTGTGCTGTAACACCGCTTATGCACATAAAGAGCAGGACCGCTGCCGTCGGAATTGCCAGATTGGATTGTATGCGGTGCTTCATGTAGAAACGAAAAAACATTGATTAAAGGTAAAGTATGCCTTTATTATGTGAATTACATGCCGGTTTAACATTGTGACGGGAGAAGGCGCAATCGGGAACTCATACCGAAGCATCCTTTTTTGTATATTTGTTCACCAAATATCAACATCCCTGCTCGCGCTTTATTTTATAAAACAGTTTCTTATTGATGCACGCTCTTCGGAAAGCTCTGTTGCACCGCATTCTCGTACTTGACGGTGCCATGGGCACCATGATTCAGAATCACACTCTGTCGGAGGAGGATTTCCGCGGCGAACGTTTTGCCGGACATACCCACGAACTTAAGGGCAATAACGATCTGCTGAGTGTCACCCGGCCGGAACTTATCCGCTCCATTCACGAAGCCTTCCTTGAAGCCGGTGCTGATATCATTGAGACCAACACCTTCAGTTCAAATCCGGTTTCCCAGAAGGATTATGGGCTGGAAGAGCATGTCTATGATATCAATTTCGCCTCAGCACGTATTGCGCGCGAAGCGGCTGATGCGTTCACCCTGAAAAATCCCGAAAAGCCCCGATTTGTAGCCGGCGCGATGGGTCCCACCAACCGCACGCTCTCCCTCTCACCCGATGTGAATGATCCCGGCTACCGGGCTGTGACCTTTGATGATATGGTGGAATGCTACGCCGGCCAGATCCCCGGCCTGATGGACGGTGGCGCCGATGTGCTGCTGATCGAAACCGTCTTCGACACTCTGAACTGCAAAGCGGCCCTTTTTGCCGTTCAAAATTATCGCCGTGAAACCGGGAACAATGTCCCGGTGATGATTTCAGGAACGATCGTCGACCAGAGCGGACGCACCCTCTCTGGTCAGACCACCGAGGCTTTCTGGATCTCGATCTCCCACATGACCAACCTGCTGAGTGTCGGTCTGAACTGCGCACTGGGCTCAAAACAAATGCGGCCCTACATTCATGATTTGTCGCGGATCGCCACCGTGCCGGTCACACTCTATCCCAACGCCGGTCTTCCCAACGAATTCGGGGAATACGACGAATCGCCGGAATTCATGGCCGATCAGCTGGAGTCCTATGCTTCCGAAGGCTGGCTGAATGTGGTGGGAGGATGCTGCGGCACCACTCCGGAGCATATCGCACAATTCTCAGAAGTGACAGCGCGCCACAAGCCCCGCATCATCCCCGATACCGAGCCCTACCTGCGACTGAGCGGACTCGAGCCGCTGGTTGTCAGGCCGGAAACCAACTTTGTGAATATCGGTGAGCGCACCAATGTCGCCGGTTCGAAAAAATTTGCCCGCCTGATCCGCGAAGAGAAATACGAAGACGCTCTTGCAATTGCACGGGAGCAGATCGTAAACGGCGCACAGATCATCGATGTGAACATGGACGAGGGGATGCTCGACTCCGAAAAGGTGATGACCACCTATCTCAACCTGATCATGGCCGAGCCTGATATTGC
>SKXL01000131.1 GCA_007128425.1 Balneolales bacterium
AAATAACGGAAATCTTCAACGGGTTCACCAAACAAGTAGTAATTTTCACAGGAAGTTTTTACTTTTACGGTGTGGTCAAAAGATGGATTTCACGCATCATCAAGGCCTAAAAGCTGTCTCCCTTCTCCGATCATTTTAGAAAACACCTCTATCAACATTATCGGGTAACATCCGAATATACCGGATACGTGCTCATCCTCAATGCAATGAGTGTCGCTTGCACTATGAAGCCTGGTGCATCGTCACCATTACCATTATAATAACACCCATTAAGCTGTATCAGTTTTGAAAGATCTGGATAAATTAGAAGATAAAACACTCAAGGAGTTACAGGTAATTGCCAGGAACACCGGCCTGAAGCGTGTAACAGGAATTCGCAAGCAGACACTGGTTGACCGGCTTCGAGAAATCGCAAGTGAGCAGGCAGAGTCTCTGCAGCATTTTGACAATAGTAAAAAGGAAGGCGCCGTCGGTAAGAGTAAAACTCCGTCCGGCAGTCCTGATCTGTTCGGAACTATTGATGAAAATCCGGCAAGTTCAAGTGGTACCTTGTACCGTAAGAAAGATTTGAGCAAGTACAAGAAGTCACCTGACAAACCATCGGAAAAATCATCGGAAAAGACGACCAACAAGTCTTACGGAAGAACTCCTGACAAGTCGCCTGAATCCGTTGCCGGCACGTATGCCAAAGACATAACGGATTCAACTCCCAAATCTGAAAAGAAGGACTCCGGGAAAAAACCGGGCTCACACCTGCCCGTTGCTTATGATAAAAGCACTAAAGCTGTAAGGCATGTTCCTGCGGTAGATGAAAAGTCGAGGCGGAAAAAGGGAAATGACAGATCAGAGTTCGACAGAAGCCGCAGTAAAAAGGAAACAGGTTCCGGATCGGTAAAAGAAACAAAAGAGCCTCGAAGAACCGGAGATCCGATACCTGTAAACCATGACAACAACAAAAAAAATGTCCATGATGTGCTGCCGGAGTCACAGGCAGAAACACTTGAGGAGAGGCTGAAGGAAATTGAGCCTCAGCTCGGTGGATACCTTATAAATGAAGGGACACTTGAAATCCTTCCGGATGGATACGGTTTCCTTCGTTCCGCCAACTATCACTATTCAGCCAGTCCGGATGACATCTATGTGTCTCCATCGCAAATCAAGCGTTTTTGCCTGAAACAAGGCGACAGTGTCATCGGCATCATACGCCCCCCCAAAATCGGCGAGCGATATTTCGCACTGCTTCGCGTTGACGGGGTAAACGGGCGCATTCCTGCCGACATGGACTCACGAAAAGATTTCGATGAATTGCTTCCGGTTTATCCGGACAGCCGGTATGTGCTGGAGTACCAGGCCAGTGAATATACCACACGGCTGATTGACCTGTTTTCACCTATCGGGAAGGGGCAACGAGGTGTAATCGTAGCCCAGCCAAAAACCGGCAAAACGACCATCCTGCGCAATATCGCCAATGCGGTATCGACCAACTACCCGAAAACCAAGATCATCATTCTTCTGGTGGATGAACGGCCCGAGGAGGTTACCGAAATGGAACGCAATGTCGTCGATGCCGAAGTGCTGGCTTCCACATTTGACCAAAAGCCTGAAAATCATATAGGTCTGGCGGAAATAGTTTTTGAAAAAGCAAAGCGCATGGTTGAAAGCGGTCATGACGTGCTGGTGCTTATGGATTCCATTACCCGCCTGGCACGCGCATACAACATTTGTTCCAATACCGGTCGGACCATGTCCGGTGGTGTCGATGCCGAGGCGCTGAAAAAACCCCGGAAACTGTTCAGTTCTGCCAGAAATATTGAAAATGGCGGAAGCCTTACCATCGTTGCCACAGCGCTTGTAGATACCGGCTCCCGTATGGATGATGTGATCTTTGAGGAGTTCAAAGGTACGGGCAACATGGAGCTGGTACTGGATCGCAGGCTTTCCGAACGCCGCATATTTCCATCCATCGACATTTTCAAGAGCGGTACGCGTCGCGAAGATCTACTGGTGGAAGAGGCGGAGCGGGAGAAGGTGGTTCTGCTGCGACGCTATCTTACCACAATGACTACGCAGGAGGCTATGGAATTTCTGCTGGACAAGATCAGGGGAACCCGCAACAATAAGGATTTTTTGCTATCGATGAATCAGTAGATTATAAGTTTCATTCGGAATCTACCCTTTCTTGAGCACAAATCCGCGATTTTTATCTCTTACGAGCATTCCCGCCTTGACATACATGGAGTGATAGAACAGAAGTGTGGCCTTGTCACGCCAGGCTTGTTGCATTAAAAGCACTCTGGCTTTTCTGGCTTTAATGTAATCCGTATCGATTTTTGTCGAGACAAACCGGTTTAAATAGAGTTCGTTTGGAATCAGATCACCGCAGTAGTATGCCGTCTGTCCGCTCCGGCGGATGCGAACGATCTGGTGTCCGGGCGTATGTCCCGCAGTTCGGATCACGGTAATTCCTTTTGATATTTCCTGCAATTCTTTCTCCAGAAACACAATTCGTCCGTCAGCAACGAGCCGGTACAGGTCATCCGGCTCATATCCCATGCCCTGAACTTCCGGTCGTGACTCCAGGCTGTGAAGGGCCGCTTCCCACTCAATTTTCTGCACATAGATTTTGGCATTTGGCAGCGTTGCGGTGATCCGGTCCGTCTTGTTGGTATAACTCAATCCAGCCACATGATCGTAGTGCAGATGACTGAGGATTACAGCGCTGATGTCTTTCGGGTGGTAACCGAAAATATCCAGATTTGTTACGATATTGGATGTATCCGGTTCCGGTTCTTTGTTATCCAGCCCCATTCCCAAGCCCGCGTCAAGCAAAATGACCTTGCTGCCGGTATCGATCAGCACGGGATCAAGGCCTACCCGCGTGACCGATTCTGAAGCCCTCTCCTTTCCAAGGTCTCTGATTTTATGGATGGACCCTGCCTGTGATACTTCAAAAATACCTTCGCTCAGCTGTTCAAGCCGGAAATCTCCGATCTCCATAAACTATGCTTCTCAGTGAATTTTATGATCAAACGGAATGCGTGCAATGACGGCACGCGGGTCGTTGTTCAAAATATGAAGCATTGGATCGAGATATTCAAGTTCTTTTATGTGCGGTCGGAGCAGCATGCGCACCTGGGTTTGAGCCGAGCCGGTCAGTATTTCGATGATGGATTTGGGTTTCGGATAGGTATCAATAGTGTACTCTTCGATTTCAGCCATTTCAGCAGCGATGGAGAGCGCTGTCGACAGTTCACCAATCACATCCACCAGGCCAACTTCCAGTGCCTGGTTTCCGGTCCACACTCTTCCGGCGGCCGCTTGACGGACCTGGTCCATGCTCATGTTGCGGCTGACGGCGACTCTTTCAAGGAATACATCATAGAAATCATCGACATAACCCTGGAACGTCCTGCGGGCCGTTTCGCTCATGGGTTTGTCGGGTGAAATCCAGAGGGCCTGTTCGTGGGATGTAACCGCATCAAAATGAATGCCCAGTTTTTCATTGAGGAGCTCTTGCATGTTCATGACCACTCCGAAGACACCGATGGAGCCGGTGATGGTCTGGGAGGAGGCTATAACGGTGTCGGCTGCCATCCCGATATAGTAACCACCGCTTGCGGCCACGGATCCAAGCGATGCGATGACGGGTTTTTGCTTGGCGGCCTCGCGGATTTTGTGCCAGATAATATCTGATGTGGATCCGGCTCCGCCCGGACTGGTAATGCGGAGCACAATAGCTTTTACGTTATCGTCGTCCAGGGCTTCGTCGATACTTTTGCTGATGTTTCGTACCGTAATGTTCTCTTCCGACCCCGGAAAAACCGACTGAGAATCGAATTCAGGCATGATGTTCCCGGTTGCGTGAATGACGGCAATCCTGTTTTTAGTATCCGGTTTTTCAACGCCTGCCGTGGATTTTTTTACCCGGTTGTAACGCTGGTAAGTAATCGTGCGGAGTTCATCATTGCCATTTTCGACAACCCGGTTTTCAATGCGTTTTTCAACTTCATCGGGGTAGACCAGCTTGTCAATAAATCCCGCTTCGTGTGCCGATCTGGAGGTCAGAATGGGAGTTTCATTCATTATGGCATCCAATTCGGAACGGGAGTAACCGGTGCGTTCGCTTACGGCAGCAAGAAACGTCTCCGCCACATTGTCAACGATGGATTGGAGCTGTTCTTCATTTTCGGAGGAGAAATCCCGACGGAAAAATGGCTCAACAGCGCTTTTAAATTCACCGGCACGAAAAATTTCGGCTTCAACCCCGATTTTGTCCAGCATATCCCGAAAAAAGACGGCCTGGATGAAGAAACCGTCGAACTCGAAAAAAGTTTCGGGCGGTGAAAAGATGGAGTCCGCAGCGGTTGCGAGGAAATATCCCTGCTCATTGAATCCGATGTCATCGGTCGAGACATAGATGAACTTTCCGGATTCCTCCTTGAATTCAATCATCTTGTCTCTGAGAGCGATGAGATTTGGCCAGGGAGCAGCTAAATTGTTTATTTTGAAAAATACACCTTCAATGCGGTCATCAGCTGCAGCTTTTTCCAGATTGGATTCCAGTCCGCGAAGAGTAACAGGAACGCGGGACGGGTCGCTGAACAGCATAGCGAAAGGATCGGTTGGCGGTCGTTCCAGAAGCGTACTACCTATTCTGATTTCAAGCACTGTGCCATTGCGAACATATGGTTCTGTTTCACGTGATGTTGAAAAAATTAATATCACTACAACTAAAAAAAGCAGAAACAGGGTGACAAATATCGCCAGTAATGATCCCAAAAAAGATTTAAGAAAGCCCATATTCAATTGGATAGGTGAATTTTTGAAGGGTTTAAATTACGATTTTTGAGTGTAAACAAAACTCATAAATTGTGGTTATTATAAAATCGAATTATGGCTGAAATGTAATCCATTGATATACGGTATTCTATTGAAAATGTTTCGTCGAACAGTTGGTCAGGAAAGTCTTTATACTTATTGCCGGAGTTGAAAATGATGTATGACATAATTGTGGTGGGATCGGGACACAACGGACTTGCAGCCGCTTGCTATCTGGCAAAAGCGGGGCAAAAGGTTTGTGTTGTTGAGCGGCGCGAGATGCCGGGTGGGGCGGTATGCACCGAGTCGATGTTCCAATCGGATGATCATCCGGAAGGTTATCGTATAGATGTTGGATCATCCGCCCATTTCATGATTCATCAGACTCCGGTCATTGCCGATCTGGAGCTTGAAAAATATGGTCTGGATTATATCGAGATGGATCCTTTCATGTCGTATCCGGTTCCAGGCGGTGGTGTGATCCATTTCCACCGATCGGTTGAGCAAACCATAGCGTCGATTGCGAAGGTGTCACCCAGGGATGCCGCATCCTACCGTGATTTTATCAACTACTGGAAGCGGGTGAATAATGGCGTACTGAAAGCTTTTCTTGTGCCGCCGGCGCCATTCAAACTTTTCAGGGCAATGTCCGGCAGGCAGCTGCGGGGCGGCGCCATGTTCAAAAAGGGTGAACAGACCGAAGGCATTCGAAGGATTATGAGCAGCTATGGACAGGTGGTCGACGAGTTTTTTGAAAATGAATCGGTGAAGACGGCCTTGCTGTGGTTTGCAGCGCAATCCGGTCCGCCACCCGATCAGTCTGCTACCGCCGATTTTGTCGGCTGGCAGGCCATGCTCCACGAAAGCGGGGGCAAGCGTCCGAAGGGTGGGAGCGGAATGCTGACCCAGGCGATGATCGGGATGCTTGAAGCGCACGGAGGCGAATTGCTGGTGAATGAACCCGTTGACAGAATTATGGTTAGCGGAACGGGTGATGCGTGCCGGGCGGTTGGTGTCAGTCTGGCTTCCGGAAGAGAACTTTCCGCACGGCGGGTGATCTCAAACGCGCATGTGCAGACGACCATGTTGAAGCTGGTCGGACCCGAGCATCTTTCTCCATCGCTGTTCAAGCGGGTTGGCAATATCAATATCGGCAATGGGTTTGGCATGGTAATCCGGTGTGCCGTAGCGGAGTTGCCGCGTTATGAGGCGTGCCCGGATGATCCCCTCATTCACAACGGTCTGCAACTTCTGGTGCCGTCACGCGAATATATGAATGCGTCAATTGGTGATTACATTGCCGGTCGTCCGCCTGAAAAACCATCGGTTCTTGCCATGACCTTCACGAAAATCGACCCGACACTTGCACCGGAAGGAAAACATCTGCTCTATCTATGGGCGCAGTGGCATCCCTACAAACTGGCCGGAGGTATCAGTTGGGATGATATTCGTGAACGGGAGGCGCAGAAGATCTACGATGTGGCTGCAGAATATGCCCCCAATCTGAATGACAAGCGCATTGACTGGTATATTCAATCGCCGGTCGACATAGAACGCAAGCACGGTTTGCTCAATGGCAATGTGATGCATGTGGAAATGACCATCGACCAGATGTTCATGTTCCGTCCCACACCCGAACTCAGTCAGTACAAAACCCCGGTTAAAAATTTGTACCTTGCCAGCGCTTCTTGCCATCCGGGTGGCGGTGTATTTGCCGCAGCGGGTCATAATGCCGCCGCCGTTGTTCTCAAAGATATCCGTAAGGAGAAGCGATGGTTTTAGCATACCCTGGGTTACCTTTGAAATACAACAGATTCATCCGGCCAAACAGATTTTAACGTGCAAAGCCAGCAATACACAGGATTAGCCAGATTTGGATTTACTGTCGGCGGAATGCGGGTTACCATCGATCCGTTGCTTCCGCTTGTTGTGGTATTCATGGCCTGGGTGCTCAGCGAGCGATATTTTCCACAAATCATGTTCACCCAGTTCACCTGGGTATACTGGGCGATGGGTGTGGTTTCCTCTGTTTTTCTGACATTTTCCATTTTTTTTCATGAATACGGCCACGCCCTGGCGGCGAGGTGGCTGAAGCTTCCGCTGGAGCGCATTCACCTGTATCTGTTCGGGGGGATGGCTGAACTCAAGCAGCGCCCGGTCCGGCCGCTTGAGGAGCTCATCATAGCCCTTGCCGGACCGCTGGCCTCTCTTCTGTTTGCATTCCTTGCATGGGTAGCTGCGGAATTCGTACGTCCGCAATACTACGAAGCATTTCTTGTGCTTCAATTTGTCTTTTACATGAATATCCTGCTTTGTGCCTTCAATCTGCTACCGATTTTTCCTCTGGATGGCGGTCGTACCCTGCGCGCGATACTGTGGTACTTCAAAAAATATTTCTACAAGGCATCCATACTGACGTTTTACACCAGCATCGCTGTCATCGTGCTTGTAATGATATCAGCTGTAGTACTTCTGATGATTGAGGGGGCATCAACAGCATTCTGGGCGGCGCTGCTATCCGGATATTTGTGGTACACCGCCTATACCGGTCGGGATGAGCTGGTTTATCGTCCAAAATTCGACGATCTGATTTTCCGTATAAGTGAAGATAAAACACCGGTGGCCATCATACGCCAAATCAACCGGATGGATGCCCGTTATCTGCGAAATGCCGTTATACCGGTGATGGAGGATGGTGAGCTGACATCGGTAATCATGGGTAGAGAGCTTGAACGTGTGCCCGAGGAGAATGATTCGGTAGACTATCTTCAGCGGCCGGTTGAAAAAGGGTTATTTGTGGATCTGGCCGATGAATCGACCTACAAACATGGAGTGAAGCTCAAAGCCGATTTTCTTCCGGTGTTGAATGGCGGTGTGATTTTGGGGATGAGCGATGCCCACGAAATCCGATTCTGGCTGTTGCAGCAGAAAAAAACGGCATTTACATTCCGGGGCGATGGCAACAAATCACAGTAGTGGCAACCCGATACAGTAAAAATAACCGGTGCTGCGTTTTTAGAACAATAAAACATACCGATGCCGGAATTTTCGAATTTTGAGATTTGTCGGTTTATAAGCAACCAACTCACGACTTTACAGTTAACAGATCAACCTCATGTCAATTTATCCATACCATCTTTCCCATATTGAAATCGATCGCCAGGTGCTCAGCAGCAACGCCCGATACCTCCATCGGAATCTGAATAGCACTACACGGTCGCTGGCCGTTATCAAGGCGGATGCATATGGCCATGGAGCCGTAGAGGTTGCCCGAACGGTTGGTGATCTGTATGACATGTTTGCAGTGGACAATATCACCGAGGCCGTTGCATTGCGCAAGGGGGGAATCACGCATCCGATTCTGGTGTTCGGAGTGCCGGTACCGCAAACGGTAAAGGCCTATCCGGAATATGATCTGGAGGCGGTAGTGAGCTCCGATGACCATTTTGATCTGTTGGAGCAGGGGACGTCGTATCATGTTGAAATCGATTCAGGCATGGGACGTCTGGGTATTCGTCCGGAAGAAACAGATCGTATCCGCAGACGGATTGCTGCTGCTGGACGCATAACCTGCAAGGGGATCATGACCCATTTTGCATCAGCGGATGAGGTCGACAGTGCGTATATGCAGCTGCAGAAAAGGGTGCTGGAACAGATTCGGGATGTTTTTGGAGGAGCATATCCGCTGCATGCGGCAAACTCGGCGGCTTCGCTGGATCACCCTGACACGCATCTGGATATGGTGCGCCACGGAATTGCTCTGTACGGTTACGACCCGACTCCGGATCCGTCGGATCTGCTGAAACCTGCGATGAAATGGCATTCCTGGGTGGCTCAGTGCAAGCGTATCCGAAAGGGTGATTCCCTGAGCTACGGAGCAACCTGGCAGGCACCCGAAGACGGATATTATGCCGTGATACCTGTGGGATATGCCGACGGATATCGTCGCAATTTATCAGGTCTCATGCCGGTCAGAATTGATGATGCCTGGTATCCGCAGGTTGGACGCGTTACCATGGATTACATCATGGTTTGGCTTGGAGATGACCGGTTTGGTGCAGGAACGGAGGTTCTGGTGATGGGTGGTAGCCGGAATCACGCCGGAGTCTGGGCCGATGCCATCGGGACCATACCCTATGAAATTTGTTGCGGGATACACACCAGCGTTCCCAGAGTGTATGTATAACCGTGGCGAATGAGTGATGGACCGGATTGAATCCATGATCAGATTCCCATCCTCATCCTCATCATCATCATCAACCGCATCTTGATCTCCAACCCTGCTGCTTATCCTGACCCTGATCCGAATCAGTTTTCGGTGGCGATGGCGACTACGTCTATGTCAAAGACAAGGGTGTCGGCACGAAGTCTGTGCGAACTGTTGTTGCCATAACCGAGTGATGGTGGAATGACAAGCGTTCGCCGGCTTCCTTCACGAGCAGCGTGCATACGCACATTTTGTCCATCAACAACTTGGTTGTACCCCGCCAGACCCTGCATGAATCCGGTTATCATATTCCGAAGCAACAGCGTGGTGGGTGCGTCGACTTCGTTGCGAAACGAGCTGTCAAAAATATCACCATCGGTTGTACGTCCGGTATACCGTATTCTGACGGAGTGATTCTCTGCAATTACCTCTCCGTGTCCTTCATCATGGAAATAGATGGTGAGGCCGTTCGCGGCTGTGACGCTTTCAACACCCGTAGTGTCGAATGGACCGATATCGTCATAACGAACGGGAGTAAGAGAGTTATCGTCACAGGATATCGTTGTGAGTACCAGCAGAACACTTGAAAGGAGCAGTGGGATTGTGGTTCGGAAAAAACGTTGAATCATGGAGTGTTTTCAGTTTGCTAATGGAAATGTTGGTCGCGCAAGTTACAGAAAAAATGCGATTAATTGACAGGCGTCTTTAGTCCGGTACGGATATATGTAGCCTGAATCGTTTCATTATGCTTTATTGTGTCAGCAAAAATAACGAATCAGCCGGCGGCAAGTTGTATCAAAACCTACTCTTCCTTGTGGATTTCTTTTTTGAAATCATCAATAGACTGTACCGGATTGCTGCACCGGAAGTTCCGGCAGATATAAGCGGTAGTCTTTCCACCAATGGCTTTTTTGTCAGCATAAAGTTGTGTCAGCGGATAAATGGGATTGTTTTTGATATCGGACACATCCTTGCTTCCGGAAATGCTGGAGTCGTCCATTTTCTTTCGGTTTTCATCATGAAGTGTGATGACAAAGGAGGATGGATCATAGCGCTTTTTCCAGACATCCAGCATCTGCCGGGTCATTTTGTCTGCCTGCGCACCCGAATCCGTACCTGTTCCGGTTCTGGCATGGTCCGATACAATAACGATCTCTTTTCCGGGATGCAGATGTTGGTGCATAGCCTGAAGCAGATACCCGAATGCGGCAGGATGGGATGATGCCGGCTCGGTCAGCGGCTCCATTGAGGATGCTGCCGGCCGGATCCACTCCGGAATGCCTGCGAGGTGCCCAACGCGCTGAAGAGCGGTTATAGCAGCGGTGCTGCCGCCGGGCAGTGCATTGTCGAAGATGTCCCTGGTTTGAGCAACCAGCTGTTTATCCTGCTTTGAGGTGTAGTGGAAAGCGGATTTTGCTTCATCATAAAACCGGTCAATCATCAATTGTGCCAATTTTACAGCGATTTTCAACCAATGCACATCGCCGGTAAGCTCAAACAGGCGGGAAAAGCCGTCGGACAGCAGTGCGTAGTCATCCAGGAAACCGTGCTGTTTTGCATTACCGTCCCGATCAATGATGCGATAAAGCGTATCCTCCTGAATCGCATGCTCTGAAAGGAACCGGCCAAGGTTGACGGCATCAGCGATATCACGGTCAAGCAGGCGCGAGCAGCGACACAAGGCAATCAGCATGAGCGCATTCCATGATGTGATGATCTTGTCGTCGAGTCCCGGGCGAACGCGGCGATTGCGATACTCCAGCAGTTTTTTCCTGGCGGCAACCAGCCGGGTCTGAAGTTTCTGTTCGTCGATGCCCAACTGCTTCGCAAGATCATCCAGGGGAACGGCCCGGTGTAGCACCGTAACCCCTTCCCAGTTTCCTCCGGGCTTGACGCCGTAATGCGCGGATACCAGGTTAAAATCATCCTTCTCAAGAATATCAGCTACTTCGTCGTGGGTGAAGGTGTAGAATTTCCCTTCGACCCCTTCGGTATCCGCATCCAGCGCAGAGTAATAGGCGCCTTCGGGGTGTTTCATTTCACGGTTCAGGAAAGAGATGGTCTCATCCACGGTTCGGACAAACAGTTCGCGACCGGAAATTTGAGCTGCTTCTGCGAGTACCGGCAAAAGCAGGGCGTTGTCATAGAGCATTTTTTCAAAATGCGGCACCAGCCATTTTCCATCGGTACTATAGCGGTGAAAACCGCCGCCGATCTGATCGTAGATGCCGCCGCTGATCATTTTTTCCAGACTGAACAGTGACATATGGAGCGCCTGAGGCGAACCGGGCCTGTGGCTGTATCGCAGCAGAAAGCCGATACTCATGGCGGCGGGAAACTTCGGTGCTGCCGAGAATCCGCCATCCTCCTCGTCAAACATATCGGCATAGCCCTGGTAGGCGCGATCAAGCAGTTCAGGTGTGACGGATCCGGATCCGAGATGATCATAGATGTCGTTTGAGAGCGCTTTTCTCATCTCAACGGTTTGTTCTTCTATTTTGTCGGGATGCGATCGGTAAATCTCAGCCAGCCGGGTTATCACCGAGGCGAATCCCGGCCGGCCGTGAGCGTCCTGTGGAGGGAAATAGGTGCCGGCGAAGACCGGGATTTGTTCCGGTGTGAGCCAGATATTGAGTGGCCATCCGCCCTGACCGGTCATCATTTGCAGGGCTTCCATGTAGACCGCATCGACATCCGGCCGCTCTTCACGGTCAACTTTGATATTCACAAAATGTTTATTGAGCAGGCGGGCGATATGCGGGTTTTCGAACGACTCGCGTTCCATGACATGGCACCAATGGCAGCTGGAATAACCGATGCTGAGGAATATCATACGGTTTTCGGTTCGGGCACGCTCCAGGGCTTCCTCTCCCCAAGGATACCAGTCTACGGGATTCCGGGCGTGCTGCTGAAGGTATGGGGAGGTTTCATGGATTAGCCGGTTCGCCTCTTTTTCCTGATTGGAAGGTTTGGGCTGATCGGGTCGCGAGGGCTGGTCGGTCTCGCGAAGATGGTCGGTCTGGCGGGGGTGGTCTGATTTCCGGGTGTTTTTATCTTCTGATGACATAAAATAGATCGTGTTTTGCTGTGACTGGATTTAGCAGAAACGGAATCTGGATCATAAAACCGTGCAGAATTAGAAATAACTGTCCGGATTAGATTGCCTGGTATTTGCTGCTGCAGGTATGTATTACTGCGGTCGTCCTTCCGCACCAAAGATCTCGCGATCGCGTTTGCGGTTGACCACTCGACTGATACGAATACCAACCTGGTACAGTAAAATCAGCGGAACAGCAATGATAAGCTGTGAGATTGGATCGGGCGGTGTGAGAAATGCAGCCAGGATGAAACAGATGATAATAGCCCATTTACGGTGCTTGATCATCAACTCAGGGGTGAGAAGTCCGATCTTGGACAGGATATAACTCACCATAGGAAGCTGGAAAACAATGCCGCTTGACAGGCTCCACATGGTGAGTGCCGAAAAGTATGCGTTGATGTCAATGTCATTGCGCACCTCCGGTGCTATCTGGAAGTTGCTGAAGAACTGGACGGCAAAAGGGGTGAGGATGAGGTATCCGAAAGCAACACCGGTGATAAAAAGAAGTGTGATGTTAAACACGATAAACCGGGTGCCTTTGCGTTCCTTCTCTTCAAGAGCCGGAAGGATGAACGCCCACAGCTGATAAATCAGAATCGGAATTCCGATGATGAATCCGACGACAAGCAGGGTGCCCCAGTAGGTGAAAAACTGTCCGGGCAATCGCCGGTTCTGCAAATCAAGATCGGAAGCCTCCAAACCGACCAGCCTGTACATGAAAAAATCGCCTTTGGCAGGACCCAGCAAGATTTCTTGCATGATAAAACCGGAAAACAGGAAGGCCACGATGACCCCGATACCAATGCCCAACAGTCCCTTGAGAATGCGCCACCGAAGCTCCTCCAGGTGATCCAGAAATGACATCTCCGGAGGCAGACCCGGTGACGAGGCCTGAGGCGGGGTTTCGCCCATGATTTGACGATCGGTTACATCTGTAGTTGCCATGGAGTTATTTGAAATAGAGGTAATTCAATCAGGCAATTACAAAATCGTATAATGGGAAACGTTCGCACATTTCACGCACTTCGACCCGAACTTTCTCGATGACACTTTCATTCGTGTGATTGGTGATAACCTGATCCATTAGCCCGGCGATACGGCTGAATTCATCCGTGCCCATGCCGCGTGTGGTCATGGCCGGTGATCCGATACGGATGCCGGAGGTGACGAACGGACTTTGGGTGTCAAACGGCACCATATTTTTGTTGACCGTGAGATCGGCACGACCCAGGGCATCTTCGGCTTCTTTTCCCGTAATACCCTTGTTTCGGAGATCTACGAGCAGCAGGTGGTTATCGGTTCCGCCGCTGACCAGATCGTAGCCAAGCTCAAGAAATTTGGCTGCCATGGTTTTGCTGTTTTTAAGCACGTTTTCCTGGTAGGTTGTGAAATCGTCCTGTAACGCCTCGCCCAGTGCGACGGCCTTGGCGGCAATCACATGCATCAGGGGACCGCCCTGCGTACCGGGAAAGACGGCTGAATCCAGCAGTTCACTCCATTTCTTCACGCGTCCGGATTTGGGAGCCACCTTGCCGAGTGTATTATCGCTGTCGCGGCCGATCAGCAACATGCCGCCACGAGGGCCGCGCAGCGTCTTGTGTGTGGTGGTGGAGACGACATGTGCATAGGGAAGCGGGTTGTTAAGCAGCCTGGTGGCGATGGGTCCGGCTGTGTGGGCCATATCCATCCACAAGAAAGCATTCACTTCATCAGCAATATTCCGAAAGGCTTCGTAGTCAAAGTCACGAGGATAGGCAGAAGCGCCGATGGAGATCATTTTCGGCTTGATTTTTATTGCCTTGTCACGAATTTCGTCCATGTCCAGTCGACCGGTCTCTTTGTTGACACCGTAGAACTGAGCGTTATACGTGATGCCCGAGAAGTTGACCGGTGAGCCGTGTGTGAGATGCCCGCCGTGGGACAGGTCGAGTCCAAGCAGTGTGTCGCCGGGTTTAAGGAATGTGAGGTAGACAGCGGCATTGGCCGTAGCTCCGGAATGCGGTTGCACATTGACCCACTCCGCATCATAGAGGATTTTTGCACGGTCACGGGCCAGATCCTCAACGATATCGACAAACCGGCATCCGCCGTAGTACCGTTTCCCCGGGAGGCCTTCGGCGTATTTGTTGGTTAGAGACGATCCCATGGCCTCCATAACCGCTTTGCTTACAAAGTTTTCCGAGGCGATAAGCTCCATGCC
Organism: Balneolales bacterium; assembly: GCA_007128425.1. Taxonomy (GTDB): domain Bacteria; phylum Bacteroidota; class Rhodothermia; order Balneolales; family Natronogracilivirgulaceae; genus SKNL01. Next base: position 14,326 of record SKXL01000131.1, read on the forward strand.
ATTGTTTTGCCGCTCTGTCTCTTTTTCAATCAGGCTGTATACTTCGGGATCGTGATCTTTCAAACGTTTCATTACTTATGCTCGGATCTGTTATGTGTGACTGGTGAGAATTGCAAATGTATGATTTAATCTGATCATTTTCAGGTGATGTTGTAAAGGTTTATTTGGTCCGGTTTGATGTCTTGTTTGCTCAGCGGATGTTTCCTGTGATGTTTTCTGCGTGATTTACTCACTCATTTATTTTTATTTTTTCGATGCGACGTTGATGCCGTCCGCCATCGAAACGTGTAGAAATCCAGGAAGTGACGATCGTGCGCAACTCGT
>SKXL01000220.1 GCA_007128425.1 Balneolales bacterium
CCGCTTTCGATGGACTCCCGCAGCATGCTGAAACTTTCCTTGCGTACGGGATTTACCTTGGCAAATGGCAGGATTCTACCGGGATATCGAAGGGCCTGCCGTTTCGTGTCCTCCATCTGGGTAATGAACAGATCCCGCTCTTTTTTTTCGGCATGTTTGTCAAGAATGTCCATTGGCAGCACCGCGGTAATATCGTCTTCATCCATGTGAGCCATGAGATCATCGGTTACCGAGTCGATATTTTTCATGAATCCGATGCGCAGCCATTCAAACGCATTGATAACGACAGAAGAGCGGGCCTGGTGGCGATCAATGAGCGAGGCTTCAAGAAGGCTGTTGAGCACGGCAGCTGTTTCTGCGGACGGCGGCAGGTCAAGGTGCCGGTCAAAAAAACCGCGCAGACGACTTGGGATCAGTCGGCCGAAGACACGGCGTGGACGAATGGTCCGGTGAAAGTCATCGAATGACATGTCGCCGGGCCGGCTTCTTCGCCGGGTGCGGAGGTAGGAGAGAATGGCTTCACGCAGTGGCTCCGGCAGATTTTTTCCGGAAAGCCGGTGCGACAATAACAGGATGGTCTCTTTGGTCAGAATAGATGGGAAATTGAATACATGAGCATGTACGTTGATTTTCATACGTAACCTGTATCAGTGAGTCAACATTAGGTAGCGAAACAGAGGCAAATGGAATCAAATGCCGTGCTGCGTTATCCGGTACAAGTTCCTATTTATTAATGATTTTTCAAAGACCGGTTTGTTACAAAAAAATTAAAAATCAATGGGATGATTTGGATTCACCGGAATCGGCTCATTTTTTGAGATTGCCTTGGCGTTTCGTGCGCTCAGGGACTTTTTTTCCCGGTGAGCTGCCTCCAAAATACATCGCGGACTTCCGGACCGGCATCGCGGAAGTTGAGAAACGGAATGTGGCGATCGGGTTGGGCCGTGTCGGCATGAACTCCCCATAAAGGTGTGAGGTCATTTGGTATCATGGAGTAGCGAGCATCACCGATTATAGCATGTCTTTCAGGGTGCCGGATCAGGTATCCGTCGGAAAAACGCTGAAACCGTTGCAGGTCAGTGTAAAGCGTGGTTCCCTTCCAATCGGCGAAATCCTGTTCGGGGACGATCAATGGCGCTGAATCGCCCGGATAAATACGTTGTGGCTTGAAGATTCCGGAGCGGACCGCATCCACATAGACGGAATCATCATGGATGTAGGTGCTGCGCCAGAGAACAAGGTTGCCGATGGTGGGCTTGACAACCAGGCGTTCTATGGTGTGCCCGCGCTGTGCTGTGAGGTCTTCGATGCCGGAAATTCCGCGTTCACGTTGCGTAAATCCTGCGAGCAGGTATAAGGCAAGCCATCCGAAGAATATCCATCCGAAAACCTGGCTGCGGTAATAGAAGCCGGCCCCGGCCAGTGCGGCCATGACCATGGTGAGCAGCGGATCCACAATGGGAATCAGGTTCCAGGCAAAACGGGCATCGGAAAAAGGCCAGAGCAGTTCGGTTCCATAACTGGTGACGGCGTCCATGAATCCATGTGTGGCAAAGCCGATCAGACTGAACAGAAAAAGTTCGCGATAGCTCAGTCGACGGCGCATGAACCACCATAAAAGCGAAGCGGTAATTAGCGCACCCACCGGTATGAAAACAAGGGCGTGGGTGAATTGCCTATGGATTTCAATGTTGAAAAGCGGATCGGAAGGGTGATGAATGAAGGTTTCAATATCGGGCAACAGCGCCGCAATAAAAGCAGTGATGGCAGCCGGTCGGTGTTTTTTTGTATCCGCAAGAGTTTGTGCAGCGGCAGCTCCGGTAAGTCCGTGTGTGAGAGGGTCCATAAAAAAGGAGAACGGGATGCAGCCGAAGCTGCATCCCGCTTTGGGTCAACAAACTGTATTAAATCAGATTTGACGGCGCAACATCGTCAGGAATTTCGCATGCCGGCTATCAAGTCAGTCACAGAGTACTTTCCGGCGCCCATGAGAGCGAGCGAAGCATTGACGAGAAGCAGCATCGCATCAAGACGGTATGCTGAAAAATCCTGACCAATTTTTGTTGTGATAATGGCTACGAGCATAATAATGGCGAGAAGTATCGCAGGTACTCTGATAAAGGTGCCGGTAAGTACCAGGATACCACCGACGAATTCAACGATAGCGACAACCCAGGCCATAAGACCGGGAAGCGGAATGCCTAAATTACCAAAAAAGCCCTGTACACCTTCAATACCGGTTAATTTACCCCATCCGGCTACGATGAAAATGACTCCAACACCAATGCGAAGCAGCAATAGTGCGATATCCTTGTTTTCATCTGTCGGGACATTGTCCAGAGATTGTCTGCCTGACATATTGTTCATAGCAAATTCGGTTTGTTATGGTTTGATGTAAATACTTCCGTTATTCTAATATTTGGTACGGCAACGGCATAGTATGGTAACACATACAAGGGCATGACAATTCAATAGTAAAGGGATATTTTTGAACAGCGGAGCAGGATTCCGGTTTTTTTACTTCTGGATGTGAAGAAAACGGAGGGCACAGCCGGTATGGTACGGAAGGTTTATAACTATTACGCAATCGGTTTCCAACCATTTTTATTTCGCATAATTGTATCTTTCCAACGTTCGTATGCACATGCGGCAATGGCTTCCCCACAACTCAATCAGGACAGTAGTGTGGATGTATGGCTATCGTTTTTTACATCCGAATATATCCGGTATCTCATCACCATTCGATAAAGAAACAACTGTGAAACTTCATTTGATTCAGGTCGCTGTACTGACGACTGTTTTTATTGGCTGCGCTATGGATATCACCCTTGGCAACCCCGTAAGTGATACCACCGATGCCGATCGCGAATACTACGAGTTTGTGGAGAGCTGGCACGAAAACCGCATTGAGAGACTGCATGACGATCGAGGCTGGCTGCGACTTGCGGGTCTGTACTGGATGGATGAGGGGGAGCAGTCATTCGGTAGCGGCAGGCATGCGCGTGTACGCTTTCCGGAGGGATCGATCCCCGAACTTGCCGGGATTTTCGAAGTGAGAGAGGATACCGTATTTATGAGAGTGGTCGGAAATATCGACATACGTGATGAGCGAGGCAACCGGATGCGTGACAATGTGATATCCACGCCGGCAATGACACGTGAGCTAAGCTATCGCTCACTTACCTGGTTCGTAGTTCGGCGGGAAGAGAAAATCGGAATCAGGCTGTTTGACAGCAACAGTCCCCACCTGCGTAATTTTGACGGCATTGACCGCTATGCAGTTGATAAAGACTGGCGGGTTGAAGCTGATTTCACCTCCAGAGAAGAGGGAGCGACCATGTTGATCGAAAATGTGCTGGGCCAGATGATTGAGTGGGACGTGGCCGGCACACTCACCTTTTCGGTGGATGGCCATGAGGTGAATATTCTGGCGTTGGGCACCGGCGACAGACTTTTCATTCCCTTTGCTGATGCGACATCAGGAAGCGAAACCTATCCCGGCGGACGTTTTCTTTACATCGACCGACCAGAACCGGGAGAACCGGCGATCGTCGATTTCAACGTCTCCTACAATCCACCCTGCGCGATCAACCCCCACACGACCTGTCCGCTGCCACCGTCGCAGAACCGGATGCCGTTTCCGATCCGCGCCGGTGAAAAACACTACGAAATGTATCAGGAGTAGCTTATCTGTCCTGACAGAGTTCGATCAAAACTCCGTGGTGTTCTTTTGGATGTAAAAATACTACCAGTTTGTTGTCAGCGCCCGGTTTGGGCAATTCATTCAGCAGTGTATAGCCCAGTGAGCGGCATCGCTCCATTTCCCTGCGGATGTCTTCCACCCCGAATGCCAGATGGTGGACTCCCTCCCCGTGTTTTTCCAAAAACCGGGCGATCGGTGAATCGGTTCGATTGGCGGCAAGCAGCTCGATCTTGCTCTCGCCGATCCGGAAAAAGGCCGTCTCCACCCCTTCGCTCTCCACAACCTCCCGTTTGTAGCACCGACAACCCAGGGTCTGTTCGTACCTCGAAATCGCCTCCTCAAGATGATGAACAGCTATACCGATGTGTTCGATTTTGCTGAACGGACCGCCTCCGCCTGTTGGATCGGTTTGTGAAGTGGATGGATTGGATGCTGTCATTTCCGTTTCGTTTCGACTATGGGATTATTTTTCAAGCCATTTTTTCAAATCGGCCAATGTTTTGGTATTGAGGATGTTTTCGGCTGTGAAACCAGATTTTCGTGCGATACCAATGCCGTAGCGCATGTAATCCAGGCCTTTGATGTCATGCGCGTCCGGACAAACGGCGCTCATCAATCCGCATTCGCGTGCCTTGCGCCCGTACCGCCAGTCCAGATCCAGCCTTTGAGGATTGGCGTTGATTTCGATAGCCGTTTTGTGCTTTGCGGCATGTTCGATTAACCGGCTCAGATCGGCCTTGTTGCCGTCGCGCCGGAGCAGCAGGCGACCGGTCGGGTGTCCGATCATATGAATATGTGGATGTGCGGCCGCTTCCATCAGGCGGTTCAGCATTTTTTCCGGAGGCTGATCCAGTCCGGAGTGTACGCTTCCGATCACCAGGTCGAATTCCTCCAGCAGGTCATCGGGATAGTCGAGCCGGCCATCTGTCAAAATATCCGATTCGATGCCTTTGAGAATGGTGAAATCCATGTCCTTGTCGGTAAATTCCCTGTTGAGGACGTCTATCTCCTCCCATTGTTGTTTGACGCGTTCAATGGAGAGCCCACCGGCATAGGCTGCGCTTCGAGAGTGATCCGTAAGGCCGAGATACTCGTACCCGAGTTCTATGCAGGCTTCGGCCATCTCACGAATGGTTTTTTTCCCGTCACTCCAGGTAGAATGGGCATGAAGAACTCCCCGTAAATCAGACAACTCCACCAGTTCCGGGACCTTGCCATCGGCGGCAAGGTCAAATTCTCCATAATCTTCGCGCAGTTCGGGAGGGATGAAAGCCAGGCCAAGATGACGATAGATTTCGGTTTCGGATTGAGCCGGAAGCGGACGATCAAAGTCGGCTTTCCTGTCGTCGGTCTGATGAAACAGACCATATTCGTTAAGCTGGAGATTTTTTTCCCTCGCGCGTTTCCGTAAAGCCACATTGTGATCCTTGCTGCCGGTGAAGTACATCAGAGCGGCGGGGTAATGGGCCCGACTCACAATCCGCAGGTCAACCTGGCGCCCCTCCTCCGTGCGGACCGAACTCTTGGTTTCGCCCTGACCCAGCACTTCCATCACCCCTTCCATTTCAACGAAGCGGGTCATAAGTTTCGATGCATTCTTTTCGTCTGCAGCAATCAGAATGTCAATATCACCGATAGTCTCGGATGATCTTCTGAGTGATCCGGCAACAGAAATGTCATGAACCCCATCAACTTGCTTTAGTTTATCAAGAAAGTTTTCAGCAACTTCCGTAGCCTCGTCGATCCGGCAACGGGCGGAAAATTCTTCCATCCAGGAAATGGACTTCAGAATTTTCTCAGCGGTTTTTTGTCCCATTCCGTCCAGTGAAGCGACTGAACCGTCGCGGCATTTCTCCTTGAGCTCCGTTATTTCTGTAATGCCGAGTTCCTTGTGGATTTTGTAGATTTTTTTTGGACCCATGCCTGAAATGCCAAGCCATGCGATGAGTCCGTCCGGCACCAGGACCCGCAATTTCTCCAGTACCGGAACCGAACCGGTTTCGGCATATTCATAGACATCATTGGCAATGGATTTCCCGATCCCTTTCAGATCCGTAAGCGTATGCTCATCAATGAATTTGTTGATATCATCGTCCAGGTTTTCTATGGTTCGGGCGGCCCGGTCGAAAGCCATGGCGCGGAAGTCGTTTTCACCGGCAAGGCGCATCAAGGTTCCAATCTCTTCAAGCAGGGTGACGATTTCTTCTTTTTGAACAGGCTTGGGCATACAGTCCTCGCATTTTATTATCAATGTAACCGGGAACAGGAATACCACGGTGCCGACAAGTAACGCGAACAGCGAATCATGGTTTTTCCGGTTGGTGAATGGGTCTGTTGGATTCGAAACATAAGAAATTATTGCCTTATGGACTACGGCTGCTCAAAGGCACACGATGTCGTACCGGTGTGCTGATCCGGGCAGTCAGGTCATTTTTCCTTTTCAAATGGGTGTTGTTTTTGCTAATCTGTGGGGAGCCGGTTTCCGCTTCACTGGTATTCCCTGTGTGCAGGCCGGCGGCAACTATCGCACCGATACGCAACTATACCATCGTCACCATCATCATGAAGTGGACCTGTGAACATGCCGGTCCGGATCCGGCGCAGCTCTGGCAGATTCTGCTGGAAGAGGGCCGAAGCCCGGATACGCTCATCCTGGTGAGCAACCTGCTGATGGAGCGGGAGTTGCGAAAAAAATGGCAGCGGGATACCAGCGGATTTGCCCCTGACATCCGCACACTCACTTCATTCGTAGAGGAGCTGGCCATGCATAGCCTGGCGGAAGCGGACCTCCCCGCACTGGTTCCCTCGGCAGAAGAACGTACGCTCTGGCTGGAACAGTGGCTCTCCAGCCATGGGAATCCCGAGTATCGCCGCTTTGCCGGTATGACATCCGTTACGGCCATATCCAATATCATTGCCGATCTGTACCGGGAGCATCTGCGTCCCGGCATGCTTCTGGAAAAGGAGCGGACTTCAGGATCACGGATGACGCGTGACGGCAACGTGCTGGCCGGGTTGCTGCAAGAATATGAGCAGCATATGACCAGGAAAAAGTGGGTGGATCGCGAACACCTCACCGGAAAAATGACACAGTCAAATGATGCTGTGATGCGTCATAAAAAAATCATCTTCTTTCTCACCGATGTGATCGATCCGGTCCACAAACATGCACTGGGGCTTCTCGGGGAGGCAGATCTTGTATCCATTCGTTTTGCGGATGATCCGGCAGCCGCACTTCCTGCCGGTAATATTTTTGTGGATGTGTTTCAACATCCAAGGGAAGAGCTGGAGCAGGCCGTGCGTCAGATTTTGTCGATGATGTCTGAAGACAACGAGTATCATGAACAGCACGCCTCCGTCAGCAATTATGAGGACGTGGTCATCCTGACCGGCGATCTGTCGCTTTACGAACCGATGGTCAGATCGGTAGCCGGCAGGTTTGGAGTCCCGCTGTACACCAGCCGGGGATCCGCGCTCATCAGCAACCCTTTTATCCGGCGCATGCTGACCTATTTCAAGCTTGGTGAGAACGATTTTCCGATTGACGATGTCTCTCGTGTGTTTGCCGACAATCGCCTGGTGCTGCCCGATTTGCAGGGTCACGACGAAAACAAGGCGCCAAACATCCGCCATTTTTCCCAGTTCTGTCGGGAATACAATTTCCGGACGCTGGACGAGGCGGCATCGGGTATGGACCGGGTTTTTGACTGGCTGCTGGATCACATCCATTTAGAAGACGACGAGGAGAGGGTGGAGCAGCTACGAAACCAGGAACGACGCAACAGGGAGTTTTACTCTTCCGTACTGGATCATCTGGATGCGCTTCGTCGCTTCTATGACACCCCGGAGCGGCAGACACTGACGGCATGGGTGGAGTGGACCCGGACGTTGTTGCGTCTCCAGGGGGACTTGATGAGTCGCGAAGCCAATGAGGCTAAGGAGTTGCTGGAGATTATCCTGGAGAAGCTGAAACAGGCGGAAGCGCGATTGGGCCTTGGCCGCAAAATGGCAAGGCGCGAGTTTTTCAGGGTGTTGGAGCTGCGTCTGAAAGAGACCAGAGAGCGTCCGCAGGAACGACCCGGCGGTATTCTGCTCACAGAAATCCGGCAGCTGCCGGAGGTGCACGACAAGACCGTATTCATTCTGGGCCTTCACGAGGAAGGGTTCCCCCGCCAGGATAAACCCGATTTTCTGCAATTCCGTTATGAAAAAACGTTGAAATTGCTCACAAAGAAGGACGGATCGGAGGGGTATATCGAAGCGCGCAAGCAGTTTCAGCGACTACTGGCTTCGGACAAACCGCGTTATCTTAGCAGGCCTTCTCTTGTAGCGCAGAAATCCGTGATGCCGTCACCACTCTGGCTTGAGCTGCTGGACAACCGGGATGCACAGGATTTCCGACGATGGCCGGTAACCGCACAAAAATGGCTAATGAGCGAGTTTGAAGCCGGCAGGCTTGTATCCACGCTTACGCAGTACGACAGTCCGGCGCACATCATCGATATCGAAGGCCAGGTCGTCGACGGCAAAATGACGCATTATAAAAGCGATCATGGTGCGTCATTCAAATCTTCCGGACAACGTGCCGCCTGGATCCGCATCCACCAGAAAAACCCTGCTTCCCTGACGGAAAAGCAGCCTGATAGCTATGCATGGCAGCTTGCTGTGGCGGTGCAGAAAGCGCGTCAAAATCCAAATGAGATGGGACGATACGACGGAGTGCTGGACCCGGAAACAGCATCGCACTGGCTTGGGCAGCAGTTTGATAGCGGAGCGATGCGCATGAGCATCAGCCGGCTGGATACGTATGCCGGTTCTCCGCATGAGTACTTTTTCAAGTATGTGCTTCGGTTGAAGCCGCTGCATGAATACCAGGACGATGCCGAATCGAATATCAAGGGTGGTCTGCTGCACCAGATACTGGAGGAATTCTATTCGCATACAGCTGAGGAGGGTCCGCCGGTCTGGCCGGAGAAGGATCCCGGCGCGGCAACAGAGCGGATGGGTCGCATACGGCGACGGCTGACAGAGGCGTATCGGCATCAGCTTGGAAATCCGCAAAGTCCGTTTCCCGGTATCCTCCAAAAAAACCTGGAGCGGGTGACACGGTGGTTCCTGGAGCGGGAGGCCGGCGGACGCGAGGATTTTCTGACGGAGGTGGATGATGCGCGCCCGGCTGTCTTCTATCCGGAATCGGGATTACGGATGGAGCACAAGTGGAGTTTCATGATGGAAATGGCGGGAGTGCCCGTGCTGTTTCGGGGCATGATAGACCGGATCGATGTGACCCCCGACGGACGGTGTGCGCTGATCTACGATTACAAATCGGGCAAGTCCGGGACCAGAAGCTACAATAACATCCTTGAAGGCAATGGGTTCCAGCTTCCGGTCTATGCCATGTATTTGCGACAAAGCGGACTGACGCAGTTTGTGGCCGGGTATTACACCCTGCCGATCAACGGGAAGAAGAAAGACGTTAAATGCGACTATGCGTTTGGTTCGGCAGAGCTGATCGATAAAGGCCATCTGCTTTTAAAAAATAAATCCGGCAGGAAAAAGGCCATGCTGAAATTCAAGCCGGAGGAGGAGATGGACGCATTCATGCAGGCGTTTGAACAGCTGCGGATATCCTGGATCGTGGAGGCGATCCGTTCGGGGCGGTTCCACGCCAGCCTCACCGGCGATCCCGCCTGGTCCGATTTCAGACACATCAACCGCTACGATGTCCGGATCCAACAGCAGCGCAGAAACCGCGAGGTCTCCCGGCGCCGCAAGAAGAAACTGAAATTTGAACTGGACCGATACTACCTGTTCGAACCATTCTGGGAGGATGCGGATGGCGGTTGAACGCAACAATATGGAACAAACACCGGACGCGATCACCGACCGGATCCGCCGCCACCATGGATACCTCATCCTGGAAGCCGGCGCCGGCACGGGCAAGACCCACAACCTCACCGAGCGTGTCATCCACCAGCTCATTGAAAACCGGGTGTCGCTGGAGCGTATGCTCGCCCTCACCTTTACCGACTTTGCCGCCGCTGAAATGCGCTCGCGCATCTATGCCGCCATCAACCGGAATATCGGTGCCTCGAAGCACCTGCTCACCACACGCCGGCGCTTCTCACACAACTATATTTCGACATTTCACTCCTTCTGTAACCGGATTCTGCAATATTTCCCGGATGAGGTCACCGAAATATCGGTGCCGGATGCGCCGCGCGCGTTTGGCCGTCCGGATCATGAGCGCAACGTTGACGGCGGGCTGGAACTGCTGAGCGACTACGATGAGGTGCTCTGGATGATGGAGTGGCGCAAGCGGTTTTACAGCAAGTACAGGGATCACGAAGCGCTGCAGCGCCAGCTTACCCGGCTCTCTGTTTCCGATTTCGAGAAGTTCATGAATGAGCTGGCGGTGGTGGATGACAAGGCGCTGGAGAAACTGGCGCTGCTGTTGCCCGCAGCGTATCCCGAGTGGATCGGCGAGGTTTCGAAACACTGGCGGGTGGAACGGGATGCGCTGCTGCAGGAGCTGCTGGGTACCTTTGCCTCCCATCCGGAGTGGTTTGCCTCGCCGGACAAAATACCGCGGTCGGCGGGAGACCTTGCGGCCATCAAGAACAAAACAGCCGGCTTCTCGAAACGGGCGTTCAATAAGAATGAAATCGATGAAGAGACCCTGGCGGAGATCGATGAGCAAGGCGATACACTATTCGGATACCACAACACGCTGGTGGCGCTGGACGAATATCTCTCGCGACCGGACCTGGTGCGCGAACTGGCCGATTATCCCGAACAGGAGAACTTCGATCCCGACCACGAAGCGTACTGGAACATGCGCGACCTGGCCGAGCTGGGCCTGCGGTGGGGCACGCTCATGCGGTATCAGCGTTTTGATGCGGGCTATTTCAACTACGACGACATGATTTGGCTGACGCACCGGCTGTTCACGGACCATCCCGCTGTAGCCGCACAGATGCGGGCCCGATTCGACCAGATCCTGGTGGATGAGTTTCAGGATACGGACCGCCGGCAGTGGGAAATACTGGGAAAGCTCGCTTTTCAGGAAGGAGACGGTTCATTACCGGAAACCGACATTACTTTGTCCGGTGTTAGCGGTTCTCCTCGTGAAGATGACGCCCCGAAAAAGGGCAAACAGCTGCTGATCGTCGGCGATGTGAAGCAGGCCATCTACGGTTTTCGCGGTGGCGATGTGGCCATGATGCGGCGCGCCGAGGGGGAGCTGACAGGCAGGAGCGAGGTGCCCGGCGCCATGCCGTTGTTGTCGGTGGAGCTGCCCTACTCATTCCGCTCAAACGAAGCGGTCGTAACGTTCACCAATGCCCTCTTCCGCGACATACTCGGCCCAAAAGCGCAGGCCGCATCCTACGAGGCGTATCACCAGCCGCTGCAGCGGCCGTCTGCCGAACTCTCCGGCAATGCGGAGGCACCCGGTGAGGTCCGGATACTGCTGGCCGACGGCAAGGCGCTGGAAGCCGAACTCAAAAAACGGCATAAAGAGGATTCGAAAGGGGAGTCAAACGGGAATTTGAACGGCGACTCGAACGGTGGTTTAAAGGGAGATTCAAAGGGGGATTCAAAAGGGGATTCGTCCGACCTGGTGGATGCGGAAGTACTTGCCTCGCACCCCATCCACCTGGAAGCTCGTCGCATTGCCGGATTTCTGCGCGAAATCCATGACGGACGGCGTGAGGGCTACGATGCCATCCACCAGAAAATGAAAAGGGGCGAAAAGGCGGTCGGTGTGCTGTACAAGCGGCGCACGCACATGTATGCACTGGAGGATGCGCTCCGGGAGACCGGCCTGCCGTTCACCGTGGCCAAAGGCAAGAGCTATTATATGCGCAGGGAGGTGCGGGATGCCTGGTTGCTGCTATCGTTTCTGCTGGATGCGTTTGACGACGTATCGCTGACCGGGCTGCTGCGCTCGCCGATGGTGTCGCTGTCCGATTCGGGACTGGTGACCATACGTATGGTGATGGATGAGGACCGGAGCAAATATCCCAATTTCTGGAGTGCGGTTTCGGGTCATGCGTCGTGGCACGGGCGGCTGCGGGATGCCGATCGCATGGCGCTGGAGTCGGCGATGCCTCTGTTGAAGAAATTGCGCGAAAAAGTGCCGTTCTGTCGGGTGTCCGAGCTGCTTGAAGAGGCGTTTTTTACATCCGGACCATATGTCGGCGCCTTCCCGGATGATTCACAGGTGCGCGAAAACCTTGTCAAACTGCTGGATGTGATCCGGAACCTGGAGAGCACCGGCCGCGGCACGCTGTTCGAAGTGACCGGGTTCCTGTCCAACCGCATCAGCGAAGAGGCCGGCGATTCCGAAGCCGAACAGGCGGATCCCGCGCCCATCCAGCTCATGACCATTCACGGATCCAAGGGGCTGGAATTCCCTATGGTGGTGTTGCCGGACATGTATTCGGGGGACAACGACAGCGGCGTGCAGCTGTATCTGGCCGATGACGACCCCGACAGTTTTCTGTGGCCGGCACTGGCATACAAGCCGGGCGACATCGAAGGCGACAAGGACAATGAGGGATCTTTCCTGTTCAAGATACTCCGGGCCGAGCGCCAGAAACGGCAGCAGGCAGAGACCAAACGGCTGTTTTATGTTGCGGTGACCCGTGCCGAGACGCATGTGCTGCTGAGCATGACGAAGCCGAACCGTCGAAAACGGGGATCGTTTGCCGACCTTCTGGAGCCATGGGTGACAGAGCAGGAGGCGGCTCTGGTACGGGATGACTCATCCCGAAAAAATAAGGGTTCATCGGAAAACGGAGAGGCGCCGGATTCCCGCGGACCGGAGGATAGTGCGCAGAACGTCGCCGAAATTGATTGGCTGACGGTGGAGGAACTGGAGGAGCTGGCCGCAGGTCCGGAAGAAGGCAATGCGGGATCTGATCCGGCAGGCATCGACCCGGAAAAAATTCGCATTCCCGACCGGAATTCAGCGCTATTCCGGGAGGCCGATGCGAGGGTCTCCGTGGAAGTCCGGGCGGCATCCGGGAAAAAGAGAGAGCGGAAGGCTTTGGAAGAGGACGATGCCGGAGCAACTGCACCGGAACAGGTGGACCGGGATGGGGATGCGGCATACATGGACCGTGATGGCACACATCCTGATTACAGGCAGAGGGGAATGTCCTGGCATAACCTGTCTCCGTCGGATGCCGGGACGCTTGTCCATCGCACACTGGAGGTTGGGCTGGATGCCGGTATGGATAATGAAACCGCATCCACCAGTGCGTTGGAGCAATTTTGGAAACGGGAACTTATCCGTATGAATGTTGCCGATCCCGACGGCGTGGTTGCCGCCAACGCGGAGCAGCTGTTTCGCCATTGCCACAATGCCCGAAATTGGATTATCACACGCTTCGGGGAGGATGCGTCCACACGGTTTGAGGTCGCTTTCGAGGTTCGTGTTCCGGTGAGCCGGGTGGATGGAGACATCCCTGACAGCGACAGCCGCAATCGTGAGAACACCGACCGGATGGTAAACAATGTGACCATTCGCGGTTCAATCGACTTGTTGATCCGCGACAATGAGGGGCAGATGCATATCGTGGATTTCAAAACGGGTACGGTCCCCGACCTGGTTGGCGGAGACATGACAGATAAAACCACAGATAAAATCACGGATATCCTGGCGGCGCATGCACTTGAACTCGGCTATGACAAGCAGATCCGGAACTATCTCATTGCCTGGGATGAGCTTCACGACACATCGCACGCCATGGATCCCGCCCGGGTGTGGCTGCTCTTTACGGCTCCGGAAACTGCCCGTGCCGTGTCGCTCGCGGATTTCTGAACGGCAACGATTTACGAAATCCGTCGTGGCCGTACCGTCCGGCGACGGCATCCAGTCCAACCAGCTTGGTGAAATCCGGCACTTTTTCGATTACACACTTGAGTACCCCGTTGCTATCTTCGAACAAAAGCGCATCTCAAGATTCCCGCTGGATGATTATAACGTGCTGATTCTGCCGGACGGACGCTACACTGACTGGCAGGATGCTGATTGGGATCGCATTTTGGAGTGGGTCCGAAAGGGTGGGCGTTTGATTGCTTTTCCTGGTGTTATGAGCTCGCTTTCCGCCCGTGAAGAGGTGAGCCTCAGTCTGCGCAGTTTTGATGCACCCGATACCCACGATACCGATCCGGATGCCGGTACAAAAGGGACCTGCGACAGGCCGGATGCCGCATTTCCTCCCAATGATCTTCGATTTGAAGATCGTCGAAGGCGATCACTGGATCGGAAAATCAGTGGTGCGGTATTCCGGGTGGATCTGGATGACAGCCATCCGCTGGCTTATGGTATCGGATCCGGATATGCAACGCTCAAGCGCGGTACGGTTTTGCCGGACCTGCTCTCTGAAGGATGGAATGTTGGACGTGTCAACGGGCAACTGTTGTTTTCGAATGCAATATTTCAGGCATGGATTGCCCGGTGAGCCGGCTGCAGGAGTGAGACCGTATGCAGGCTGACCGGAATTTGCTTAACCTGATAGATAACCTGAATGATATAAAAAAAGGAGCCTTGCGTATAATGCAAAGCTCCTTTTTATCAAGTGCAGCCGACAGGGTGTACTCACTTGGGACAGTATGCTGTAATTGCTTTCCGGTCGATGAGTGATTTGTCGAGATTAGTGCTCATGAGTGTTCTGTCGTTGAGTCTTCTGTCGTGTTTCGTCACGAAATTACAGATCCCACCACACCCTGTCCGTAAGACCGACACTCGGAACATTGGCGCTATTGGTATTGATTTCACCCTGGGAATAGGGCCATCGCCTCGGGATCTGGTTCAGTACCGCACTTTCAGCGACTTCGAGTTGCGGAATTCCGGTTCTTCTC
>SKXL01000251.1 GCA_007128425.1 Balneolales bacterium
CCGTATCGCTCAGGAAGGCGAAGAAATCATTCTGACCGATCCCGATGGAACACGGATCGATGAACTGACACCTGTAACCATTCCAACCGATATCAGCCTGGGTCGAAAACCGGACGGTACCGGGGACTGGTTTTTTTTTCAGGATCCGACCCCCGGCGCATCCAATACCACTGCAGCCCATAGCGATGTTCTCGAAAAACCAGTTCTTTCACATCATCCGGGTTTTTATGCCAGGGACTTCCACTTGACATTGTCTCATCCGGATGCCGGTGCCACGATATATTACACCCTGGACGGTTCCCGGCCCGATACGACCTCGCAGATTTTTACCGGTGAGCCCATTATTATTCGAGACAGAACGAATGAGTCAAATTTGCTATCTGAAATACCGACTACCACCGATAATCCTGATCAGTTTTTAACCCCGGATGGACTTGTGAAGAAGCTTCCGTAATACGTGCACGCGCGGTCAGTACCGGATCTGTCCCAAGTGATATTATAACAGGCACATATATCATAGATCCTCTGGAAAACGACCGCTACTCGTTGCCGGTCGTTTCTATTGCCGGTGATGCGGCTCACTTTTTTAGCGACAGCAGCGGTATTTATGTTCACGGCAACAGTATTCCCAGCAATTTTCTCCAGCGCGGCAAGAATTGGGAAAGACCGGTGCATTTTGAATTGTTTGATAAAAAGGGTGCACTTTGCCTGAGTCAGAATATCGGGGTACGAATCCATGGCGACGGCAGCCGTCGGTACAGGCAAAAATCCCTCAGGCTGTACGCCCGCAACGAGTATGGTGACAATAGATTTTATCAAACCATATTTCCGGATCAGCCCTATGATGCATACAACCGGCTGATATTGCGAAACTCCGGGAACGACTGGCATTCCACAATGTTTCGGGACGCTCTGGCGCAAGGACTGGTACGGCATTTTGATATCAATACGCAAGCATACAGGCCCGTTATCCTGTTTCTTAATGGTGAGTACTGGGGGATTCACAATATCCGTGAACGCTATGACCGGCATTACCTGGAACGGGTCTATGATATTGATCCCGACAACATCGATCTGCTCACATACCGGTTTTTGCGGGATATTGAAGTCAAAGAAGGAGATGCCGACCATTTCATCGAGACCCTGCAAATCGCGGAAGAGTTTGATGCAGCTCACACTTCTATCGTTGATGCGCTTAATGAACGAATGGATCTCGACCAGTTTTTGGATTACTACAGCGCACAGATCTATTTCGGGAATTATGACTGGCCGCACAACAACATCGACTTTTGGCGACTTCGCATACCTTATGACGCCACCGCATCCCGAGGCCATGATGGGCGCTGGCGATGGCTGCTTTACGATACCGATTTTGCTTTTGGCCTGCACAAGCGGAATTTTGACATGATCGAATGGCTGAAACGGGATCACTGGTCGACCGGCATTTTTCGCAGTCTCCTGGAGGATGAAGTATTCCGGCACCGTTTCATCAATCACATGGCAGATCATTTGAATACCACTTTCAGGTCCGAAAGGGTTCTGGATAAGACACGCGCCATGGCCAAAACAGTAAGACCTGAAATAAGCGAACACATTGACCGCTGGCGCATGCACGAATCCATCGAGCAATGGGAAGCTGATGTAAATATCATGAAAGAGTTTGCAGCTAACCGGCCCGCATCCGTCCGGGAGCATGTTATGTCCGGTTTCAATATCGAACAGACACATCGGCTTAGCGTCACAACTTCCGATCCTGCGGCCGGCACAATAAGAGTAAACTCCATAGAAATCAACGCAGACACGCCCGGAATTCCACAAGATCCATGGCCGTGGTCAGGGGACTACTTTGAAGGCATACCGGTAACATTGGAAGCTGTCCCCCGTGAGAATTACGAATTTTCATACTGGGAAGGTGTGACCGGGAAGATCGAAAAACCGGGTACAGAAGTCACGCTTACCGATGATCTTTCCATAACAGCCGTTTTCGTGCCGACGAAGCTCACCCGTGAAGATGATCCGGGCAGCCGGGATGACCGTCCGGCATCATTCCGGCTTGAGCAAAACCATCCAAACCCGTTTAATCCGGCAACAATGATACGATTCGACCTACCGGAAGACCATCATGTGGTGTTGGAAGTGTTCGATCTTACAGGTCGTAAGGTGGCAACATTGATGGATCAATGGCAAAAGGCGGGTACCTATCAGGTAATCTGGGATGCCGCTTTGTACGCCAGTGGCTTGTACTTCTACCGACTGCGTGCCGGTGATCACGTTAAAACGCGCTCGATGACGCTTGTGAAATGAGCGGGTAATTACCATTTCTCATGGAGCAGGAATCAACCATGATCAACTCTATCAATCAAATTTTTATATCTATTTTTTCTGGTCGATCATTCTTTCAACTATTTTACATGCAGTATCCGCCTATTAAATGAAACCAATATTTTATAATGATTAATAAATCAACCACACTGCATGCTGTCAGCATCCTTTGTGTCGTCATTTTTCTGGGATTAATGTCACAGAAGCCTGTAATGGCAGAAACCTTTCGCGCCGGTTTTGCAAAAGCCAATGTCACTCCTGAAGTCCCGATGCCGTTGTGGGGCTATGGTGCCAGGAAGGATGCGCTTTCAACAGGTGTACGGGATTCCCTTTTCGCCAAAGTGTTGCTCCTGGAAGCAGGCGATGACCGTCTGGCTATGGTGGGGCTTGACCTGGGCCGATCTCCAATGGAGCAATCCATGAACCGCATCATGGAGAGGGTACAGGCGTTTGGTGTCAGCCATGTATTTATCGTGGGATCTCATACTCATCACGGGCCCGTCATCGAGCTGAAGAACAAGCCCGGAATGGGTCAGGGCCGTTTCGACGATGACGTGCTGAATTACCCCATGTTGCTTGAGGATGCGATCGTGGACGCCATCAGACGGGCATCGGAAAACCTTCAGCCGGCGCGCATAGGATGGGATATTCAACCGATTGACATGAATCGCAACCGGCACAGCGCATACGAACCGAAACCGCGCGATCCCGATTTGACTGTGCTCCGGGTTGACGACATCAGCGGAGAACCCCTGGCCATCCTGGTCAATTTTTCCGCACATCCTACCATGCAACCTGTCGATGATCTTCGTTTTTCAGCAGAATGGCCGGGCCGGATGATGCGACGTGTTGAGGCCGCATTGGGGGTTGACTGCCTGTTTATGCAGGGAGCAGCGGGCGATCTGACGGTCCGCCGTCCTGAGGGAGTATCCGGCAGTGACGGTTTCGGTGATGCCCTGGCTGAGAAGGTGATTGAGATTGCCGGAAAGATCAAGACAACGATGCCGGAAGAACCCCGCATTCAGTCCGTCATGAAGACGTACGACGTCCCGGCCCGGGTGGATACCAAAAATGAAGCCCTCCTGAACAGTTACAGGCAGGCTTACTTTCCGGAATTGATCAATACCCTGCTTCCGGAATTTGCAGAATCAAGGATGCGTCCGGTGCTCACCGTAGCGCTCATCAACAATGAGCTGGCTCTGGTCGGGGGTTCCGGCGAGTTCTTCAGTGCGCACAGCGTACGGCTGAAAGAGAGGTTCCATGACGGCGATCTTGTTTTTTTTGGATTCTGCAATGGGCACCACCTGTACTTCCCTACGATTGAAGGCGCGGCCGAAGGCGGGTATGGCGCCGATGCCCAGGTAGCGTGGGTGGAAATTGGAGCGCCCGAAATGATGATGAACGACGCGCTGCAGCTGCTCTATCACATGCGCGGCCTCATGGAGCCGCCTGATCCGGCTCTCCGGTTGGTGGAATAACTTTCTTCTTTGAAGATGCAAAAACACCAGTTTATCAGGTAACCTGCCATGGCCATCTGAAAAGGATTTGGAGTTAACGTTGACCAGACCGGTATCGATCTGTTCAATCCCGGGTCTTGGGTCGAATAATTCCGATTGCCTGCATTAGCGATTTAAGTATTTGATTTTACATCACGTTTCGGATAGGATTGGTCTTATTTATTACCTATCATGAAATGACGATGGTGATATCTTTTGTAAATCAGCTCTTTTTAGCGATTGGGCGTAGTTATTCGCCATGATCTCTAAAATGAAAAAAACACACGTAATCATCGCTTTATTTCTGATATTCATATCCTGTTCTGATAA
>SKXL01000127.1 GCA_007128425.1 Balneolales bacterium
ATTATGAAATGGAAGATGCCGTAAAGCTGTAATCCTGAGTATGCATCCAAAAATTTGTCATGGTTTTTTCAACCAACCGCCCATCATCCCAATAGAGTAACGGTTTCAATCAATTTGATTCATGAAGCAGCCTGCCGTCAATAAATACATGAGTGGGTTTGCTGGTATACTCAAAGGGATCACCGTTAAAAATTACGATATCGGCATCTTTGCCGTTTTTAAGTGATCCAATCCGACTGTCCAGTCCGAACAACGAGGCGGTTTCTATGGTCAGTGCACGAAGAGCTGTCATTTTGTCAAGACCGTATCCAACGGCCACAGCTGCTTCGAACAAAGCGATGCGGGTTTTTGGGACATATGCCTCATATCCGCTCTGAAAGGCGAAAGGAATTCCCGCTTCACTCTGCTTTTGACTGGTATCGAATGCCGCGTTTTGTGTATCTCCCCGGGTACGGGCGCATGTCCGGTATGCATGGTCGTGATACCGTTTTTCAGGAGAAACCCTACCAGTTCTTCACGGCTGTTGCAGGCATCGATTGCTCTGAGGTCGGGTTGCAGCGCATGCGAGTATTCGAGCTGGTCCTGATCATGATCCTGATTGTAGTATCCTGCGATCCCCACAACAGACCGGGCGTCGATTATACCCGGAGTTACGACCATTCCTTGAAACCGTTCGTAATCAGCAGGAATGGCAACTTCTGCAGCCGGGCCCACCCATTCGATCTTTCCGTCACGGATTAATACCACTCCGTTTACAATCGGGTCCCCTTCCATGGTATGGATAGTATCACCGATTATCGCTTTTTGAGCCGTTACGGATGTGGCTGATATCAAAAGATTTGAGATCATCACCAAACCGACGAACATGGCCGGAAGAGCGCTCGAGCAGTATGATAAGCAGTAATCGCAGACTAGCGTTGCGGTGCAACTGGAATAATGTGAATTAAGTACAGAATATATGGCAGCGTCCCGGTACATCCGGATTTTTTTATGTTGTTTTACCGATTTTCATATTAGCTTTATCCAATGCAAAAAAGAGAAGCTTTTTATGTACAGGGATTATAATTGCCATATCCATGCCTTTGTTACTGGAACTTTAGCCAGGGATTGACGCCGGCGTGTGAGACAGTTTTTTTTAGCATCGATTAAGACTGCTAAGTTGCATGAAGCCGTTATTTCTTCATTTTAAGTAACATGAACAGAACGTTAATTTTGATCACTTTTATGGCCACAGCATCGTTGTTTTTTTCATGCAAAACAGTGAATAGAGCCGGCCCCGACGAAAAAGCCGGTCCCGATAAAATTGTGAATGCTGTTACGGGTGCTTCGGCGCACTGGGTTTCAACAAACAGACTCATCTGGGACAGCAGTCCATATGCCTGCCGGCATGAAATTCGTTACAGCCACAAGACAGGTATAACGGTGGACTCACATGGGGTTGACGGAGGTACTGTTATCCCGGTGGGGGACAGTGTGAAGTTGGAAAGTAGCCTGGCTGACCGGTTTCGTCACATTGCAGACCGTCCGGCATTTCGTGTGAATGCAAGCATAGATGATGCCCTTGAGGCAGTAAAAGGGCAGGTGATCGCCATTGCGTATGATCGTTGGAATCAACCGGTTGCCGCTACCCGTGTGCAGTTACCGGGCATTATTGATGAGCACTTTTACTATGACGGGAAGTTGGGCCCGGCTTATCGGGATGATACCGTTTCTGTCCACCTTTGGGCACCCACGGCTTTGTCGGTGAAGTTGAAACTGTACGATGCCGCAAAGAATCCGGTTAAAACCGTGATGCCGGATCATCTGCGTAACGGTGTCGGCAGTGGTGGTGCAGGGCATGAAGAAAATGCCGAACATGGTGGTAAAGGCCAATGTGGCGTTACCGGATCCAATCGTGCGGAATTGAAGATTCTGACGCCGCATGACGGAGTCTGGCGATTTTCTGCCCAAAGGGCGGATTGGGACCGTCTGTTTTACCGGTTCGAGGTAACGGTCTATCATCATCAGAACAGCCGGAACAACACCTATGAGGTGACGGATCCCTATTCGGTAAGTCTGGCCATGGATAGCCGGTTCAGTCAGTTTGCCGATCTCAGCGATGAGGATCTGAAGCCGCCGGACTGGGGACGGCTAAAAAAAGAGTTGCCGCACCCTGCTGACATCACACTGTACGAAGCACACATGCGTGACTTCAGTATCAATGACTATTCAGTTCCGAATGAACATCGTGGTACTTATATGGCATTTCGGTACAACGGTCAGCCGGATCGAAAACTGTCCGACGGCATGGCACATCTGCAGCGGCTGTCCAAGGCCGGTATGACCCATCTGCATCTGCTGCCGATAAATGACATAGCGTCAGTCATCGAAAATCCAAAGCTTCGCGTAGATCTGCACATGCCCTACCGGCGCATCTGTGATGTACTTCAGCACCCGGGATTGTTTGAGCTGTGCAAGCGCCGCCAGTTTATACCCATCCGTAAAGCCTTTGAACAGATGGCGGACGAAAACCCGTCCACCCATCTCATCCAAAAGCCTTATAGCCTTCCGGGAAGGATGCACGGGCTGGCTGCCGTCGATGGTTTCAACTGGGGCTACGACCCGTTCCATTTCAATGCGCCTGAAGGTAGTTATGCCACTGATCCCGACGGGGTGGCGCGCATCCTGGAACTTCGTACGATGGTGCAATCGCTGGCACAGATCGGTCTGAATGTCGTGGTGGATGTGGTGTACAACCATACCTTTGCATCCGGTCCGACCTCACGTTTCTCGGTTCTGGACAAGGTGGTTCCGGGGTACTACCACCGCTACGATCCTGACAGCGGTGCCATGGAGACCTCGACCTGCTGCGACAACACCGCCGCCGAACATGCCATGATGAAGAAGCTGATTATCGACTCGGTGCTGCTGTGGGCGAAACATTACAAAATCGACGCCTTCCGGTTCGACCTGATGGGGCATCATCCGCGGTCGGTCATGGAACGGCTCCGGGTGGAGCTGGCGAATCTGACCCTTGAGGAGCACCAGGTCGACGGTGCCAACATCTATATCTATGGTGAAGGCTGGAACTTCGGCGAAGTAGCCGATGACCGGATCTTTGTCCAGGCCACGCAGTTCAACATGGGTGGGACCGGTATCGGCAATTTCAACGACCGCAGCCGCGACGCCATCCGTGGCGGCAACTTCACCAATAACGGCCGCGCACAGGGATTTGTCAGCGGACGCTTCCTGTTCCCCAACGAAGAGGCCGATCCCGGGCAGGAAGAAGACCTGGCCTGGCTGCTGGATGCGGGTGACAGGATCCGCGTGGGGATGTCCGGTAACCTGGCGACCTATCCCTACATCAACCGGGAGGGCAGGCGGGCTGTCGGCGGCGACGAGATGATCGGCTTTGCCCTGCAGCCGCAGGAGTCGGTCAACTACATCGACAAGCACGACAACGAGACGTTCTGGGACAACACCCAGGCCAAACTACCGCTGGACATGGGTATGGACGACCGCGTAAGGGTGCACATGCTCGGCAACGCCTTCATCAACTTCGGCCAGGGCGTGCCCTTCTACCAGATGGGAACCGACATCCTTCGTTCCAAGTCGCTTGACCGCAACAGTTTTGACTCCGGGGACTGGTTCAATGCCATAGATTTCAGCCTGGAGTCGCATCTGTGGGCGCAGGGGCTGCCGCCGGCATGGGACAACGAGGCGCGCTGGGACGATATCCGCGCGCTCTTCCGCGATGCCAACGTGGATGTGCGCCGCGAACACATGGAGCTGGCCCACAAACTGTTCCAGGAGCAGCTGCGCATCCGCTACTCCTCGCCGCTGTTCCGGCTCCGCACGGCCGAAGAGATCCACAAACGCCTGGTGTTCCACAATACCGGTCCTGATCAGGAGCCCGGAATCATCGCCATGACCATTTCCGATGGACGATGCGCCGGTATACCGCTCGACCCGAACCACGACGGGATCCTGGTGATTTTCAATGCCGACATCCAGGCCAGGTATATCACACCGGCAGCCGACGGCATGTC
>SKXL01000211.1 GCA_007128425.1 Balneolales bacterium
AAACTTTTCTTAACTTACGAGTATGGTCAAAATATTAATTCGCATGGATGGCGAAAAAGACGGTCAATGTAGTTATTACAAATTCATGCATCCTGGTCAGGAAATGAAAGCAGCATAATCCGGCAACAGGTCATGCCGATTGGAAAGTGTCAATAAACGGATATCATCTACAGACACTTTCTTCCCTGGTGATTAATGCGCTCTGGTCATTTTGTGATTCAAGATCGTAATAAAATATTTCCATCATCTAATTACTAAAAAATTACCGGCAGTATTCAATGAACACGATAATTTCAACCCCATTGCATTCAGATCTGCTTCCGGAAAGAAGCAGATCTGCCACATTTCTGAAAGCATTGCTCGTGGGTGCAGCGCTTATTTTGTTGGCGCCTGCAGAGATCCTTGCGGGACCAGGCAACCCGGTCATGGATGCCCGTTTCGGCCGGGCCGGCACTGTGTTACTGGCACAGGACGGCCATGCCCTGCATGATGTCGTCATAAGTCCGCAGGCCTCCCGGCGCACCCGGAATGCCGCCGAGGACCTGGTGCGCTACCTGGATCTGATCACCGGTGCCCGGTTTCAGCTCACCACAGGAGACGGTTCTTCTGGTATTGCCGTTGGATCCTGGGATGATTTCCCCTCGATGGATCTTGAGGATCTTTTCCGGCTGGATGATCCTGCACGCGCCGATGACCACATGGTGATGACGCACGGTGGGGGAGCTTATCTGATCGGCGCCTCCAGCCTGGCGTCACAGCATGCCGTTTGGACCTTCCTGTACAGGATCGGCTACCGGCAGTTTTTTCCTACAGAAACCTGGGAAGTCATCCCTGAAAAACCAAACCTCAGGGTGGAGATAAGCACCTTCGAGAGCCCCTCATTCATCACGCGCGGCGGACCCAGAAACACAGCCTGGACGGACGATGATGCCTGGGACACCTGGAGCGACCGCAACCGCATGAGTTCCGCCTTCACGCTGCGCACCAGCCATGTTTATGGCAACATCATCCGGCGCAATCAGGAGGCATTTGATGCCAATCCCGAATTTTTGGCTCAAGTGAACGGCGTATACGGTGGCGGCCGGGGCGACAAATTCCGGATTTCCAACCCGGACCTGCGTCAGCTGGTGATCGATGATGCCGTGCAGTTGCTTCACAGGAACCCGGATCAGGTGAGTATCTCCATGGATCCGTCGGACGGCGGCGATTGGTGTGAGACCCAGGAGGAAGCCGAGTTCGGCAGCGTGAGCGACCGCGTAGTTTACCTGGCCAATGTCGTGGCCGAGGCCATCAATGATCTGGGATACGGTGAAAAATATGTCGGCATCTACGCCTACAACCAGCACTCCCTTCCACCCGAAATAGAGGTGCATCCCAATGTGGTCGTGAGTATAGCCACAGAGTTCATCCGGGGTGCCTACACCGTTGGCGAACTCATAGAAGCATGGTCACAGCGTGCCTCCATCATAGGCATCCGTGACTACTATGACACGTACGTCTGGAGTCAGGGCATGCCCAGAAGAGGACCGGGAGGCAATGTGAACTGGGTCAAGCAGACGCTGCCATTCTACCATGAACGCGGCGCCCGTTTCATGCATGCCAACTCCACAGACTCCTGGGCCGTGAACGGGCTGGGATACTATGTCTCGGCCCGGTTGATGTGGGACATCGATGCCGATGCCGAAGAGCTGGTCGAGGATTTTCTGGAGAAATTGTTCGGTGATGCCATTGAACCGATGCGTCGCTACTACGAGGTGGTTGCAAGAGGGCAGGACCGGCCGCGTACCAACAGCGACCTGCTGGCCGCCATGTACGGCGCCCTCAAAGATGCCTATGAAGCGACCACGGACCCCAGGGTGATTGCCCGGCTCAATGAACTGGTACTTTACACACGATACGTGGAATTGTGGCTGAATCTGGAGTCACAGTCCGACAGAGAAGATGTTTACCGCCACGCCTGGCGTATGCAAAGCGTGATGCTCTCGCCGATCACGCAGCTCTACCGGCATATCCGCACACCGTGGGGATTGCCGCCTGAAGCCAATCCGGGCGGGTCGCAAACAGTGGGACGCGAACTAACACAGTCGGAACCGTGGACCAGCAACAAACCCTTCACCCAGGATGAGATCATGCAATATGTGCTCAACGGTGCTGCCACACACACAAAGGACGATTTTGGTTTCGAACTGGTTGATTTCAGCGACATACTGAAGCCGGCAGCGGAAGCGCTGGACCTGCCGCAGGTGCGCAACGGCAGCACGGGCAGAGGGTTCCGCGGAAGAAAAATCTTTTATACCTGGCTGGAAGAAAACGAGCCGCTAACTTTGCAAGTCACCGGAGGGACCATATCCCATTACCGTGACCGCGGAAATGTCCGTTTCAGCCTCCACTCGCCCAAGGAAGCGCTCGTCGAGCCTGTGGATACCGACGAAAGTGTTCCGCCCGACGGAAACACCTATGAGATTACCCTCAGATCACCTTACAGCGGCCTTCACACCCTGGAAATGAATGATGGCAATGACCGGACCACGCTGGAGTGGGAAAGGGGCCATCCCATGACCATGCACTCCGGCATCAACAATGCATTCAGTTTTGAAAGGGAAGCGGAACTGTATTTCTATGTGCCGAAGGGGACAAAAGTGGTGGGCGGCTATGTGAACAGGCATAATTACACCACGTTCTATGACAACGAGGGAAATGAGTACACCGACTGGCGGAATGAAGAGGAACACGAAGGATACTTCAATATTCCGGTTGCCGAAGGCAAAGACGGCGCTCTCTGGAAAATCGAATCCAGAAGGGCCATACGGCTGCGGCTCATGACCGTGCCGCCCTTTGTGGCACGTAATGCCGACGAACTGATGCTGCCTACGGAGGTACTGGATCCGGACTTTTCACCGCCCTCGCCGGATGATCAAAAAGAGGATGAGGAAACAGATCTTCCGGAATCATTTGAATTGCGACAAAATTACCCGAACCCGTTTAACCCGACCACCCGGATACAATTTGCCGTTCCCAGGAATTCGCACGTGACCCTTGATGTGTACAATATCATCGGCCAGCGAGTCCGGTCGCTGCTGAATGAAGAAAAAGACCCGGGGATACACGAAGTGATATTTGACGCAAACGAACTTTCGAGTGGAATATACCTGTACCGGCTGCAAACCGGAACATATACGGAAATCCGTCAGATGGTACTGGTACGATAAACAAAGTGTAAACATATAAAAAAAGCAAAATTTCAGATTTCAGTATGAAAAATCGATTAATTACGTCCATTACCTTACTGCTCCTGTTGTTGACGGTCACGGCACGACCCGCCCAATCCGAACAGAGCTGCTATGTCGCCGCTCCCTATGTTCTGCATGCGGATCACAGCAGTGCCCAGATTTTGTGGCTGACACCGGCGGGAACCCCGGCCGGTGAGGTCACTATTGAAACGGTAGCCGGACAGCAACAGCAGCAGATTGCCGCACAAGTGACAACGCCGTTGTTCCAGGATCGCGACTTTGAAGGCGGGGTGCGCGACCATCTGCGCCATCTGGCACACGTGGAGAACCTGCTTCCTTACACCAGGTACCGCTATGAGGTCCATTGCGGTGACGGCGAGACCACCAGCACCGGCTCGTTCACCACGGCACCCGAACCCGGCACCCGTGTTCCCTTTGAATTCGTTGCCACGGCCGATATCCATGACTCCGGTCGCCACAGGCCCGTAGCCGATCTCGTAGGAGAAATCGCCCCGGCTTTCGTGATCCAGGCCGGTGACTTGACCGGAGGAAGAGGACATGACTGGGACAATTGGATCGATTATTTCAGTGTCACCCGCTCCTATTTGGAGACATCCACCATCATTCCGGTGGTAGGCAGTCATGACATCCGTCCAAACCGCAACTTCCGATCGCTGTTTGCTTTCAATGACCCCGATGGTGACCCGTCCGATGAGGACAGAAAGGCCACATACTACACCCACCGGTTTGGAAACCTGAAGGTTATCGTCATTGATCACACCAG
>SKXL01000082.1 GCA_007128425.1 Balneolales bacterium
ACATCTGTCCGATAACATGAATATTACTGTCTGGATATGATTATCGGAAATTAATTTCGGGGGTCAACGAGCCCAGCGTTCTCTGTTGGCATGGAACGAGCTTTCAAGCAGTTCCGGGTTCACTTCCATTAAATAACTTGTCAGTTTTTCGAAAAGCACTTCCACTTTGTCCGGATAATCTGAGGCTATCTCCGTCCGTTCGCCCAAATCCTTCGCCAGGTTGTACAGTTCGACATGCCCGCTGTTCCAGAACGCAATGAGCTTGTAGTCGCCCTGCATGACTGCAGAATGGCCATATCCTCCATGGTAGCGATGAAATACCAGAAAATCATTGGATCGCGGAACGGAGCCCTCTCCATCCGATTTCATAATTCCGGCGAAACTACCGCCATCCAGGTTAGCCGGGAGTGGATGGGAATACCCCGCCAGGTCGGCCAATGTCGGCAAAATATCCCAACCGACCACCGGTTCATGGGATATCGATCCCGGATTGATACCCGGGCCTTTCACTAAGAAAGGAACCCTGATCCCCCCTTCGTAAAGTGTCCACTTGCCCGCTCTGAGCGGCGCACTTCGCAAGGGGAAAGGAAACTTGTCAGGATGATGCAACTTCCTGGTTGCCGGTCGAACCTGCGGGATAGCTTCCACGGGCCCATTGTCAGACATAATGATGATGTAGGTATTCTCCCCGATGCCCAGACGTTCCACCTCATC
Source organism: Balneolales bacterium (assembly GCA_007128425.1). Lineage (GTDB taxonomy): Bacteria > Bacteroidota > Rhodothermia > Balneolales > Natronogracilivirgulaceae > SKNL01. The sequence continues at coordinate 715 of SKXL01000082.1, forward strand.
CAGAACTGCCCCTATCGACGTATCCATATCTTCGATCATGGCGGCCATGCCGGCATTATTGTGTTTTAATCCCCTTGGTTTTCTCAGATATTTGTCATAGGTCTCCCGTCTGGACTGGATATCCACATGCGGTGCATAATGGGAAATCTGCAGATAAAAAGGATTGCCATTATTCACTTGTCTTTCAATAAAGTTGACGGACCTTTGAGCCAGGGTAACGGTTCGCTTGGGATCGTTTGTGATGAAAACCGTATTCCATTTATCATCCGGATGGATAAAATGATTCCCATGCCGGTTGCCGGTGTCCCCGTCGCTCTCATCGTAACCCAGATCTTCGGGAAATATACCGGCACGAAGATCCCACTTGCCGTAATGAGCCGTTCTGTAATTTGGATCAGCCGCTTTCAAGATCATGGGGATGGACAAGATGTCGTTGCCCAGCTTCGGATCATAATTCTCTTTGAAAGTTTCATCACCAAGCCGTGCCGGAGTCTTGCCATATTGTATGCTTCTGCGGGTTGGAGAGCAGATGGCAGCCGGTGCATATCCCCTGGTGAAGCTGATCCCCTGCCGGATAATCCTGTCTATGTTCGGTGTTTCGTAATAATCACTCTTTGATTCAGGATTGAGCGCATCCACCCCAAGTGATGTGTGACTCCAGCCCTGATCATCCGTAAGAATAAAAATGAAATTGGGGGATTTATTTTGTGCAGATCCGACTCCGTGAAATATCGTACTGCCTAAAAGAAGCATGCCGGTTACGGAGACAGCTTTTTTTATGTTATCTATCATGCCAATTATGTTCATGGTTCACCTTTAGTTCAGTGGGATTTTGATTGTGTGCATCAAGTCAAAGTCCCGATAATTATTCCTCTTCCTGGTATTCAAAACCAGTCCGTTCAATGAATGCAGGATCGAATGCATCACGATCCAAAAAAGCCGGGTTATAAGCTCCGCGCTCACTGAAGCCGGGGAAGAGGCGCATGAGACCGAAGCGCGGATAACTTTCAAAAACATCACCCTTCCCTGTCACTCTGGGATCTTTCTGCTCTTTGAGCAGCTCCATAAGTTTACGATCCAGTTCCCGCATGATCCCGGCATATTCCGGATCTCCAGAGAGATCGTTTACGGACCAGGGATCGCTTGGCATGTGGTACAGTTGTGCTTCCGGACGTTTTTCAAATCCGATACGGAACAACTCGGGCCAAAGGTGTTTGTTCGTGATCATCACCTCTTTGGTGGGTGAGTCGTCGATATCCTCGAACCCAAGTACGATTTCCTTGTAATTCCTTTCCGGCAAGGGCATACGCACTTCGGGGGGCGGGTTTCCGGCCGGCCATCTGTCCGGTTTGAAGTTTTTGACATACAGGTAATCCCGGGTCCGGATAGACCGGGATGGATACCCCACATTATCAGGTCTGGCATGGGTGTGGCGCTCCCTTCCGGTCAGGACAAATTCCCTGTTCACATCAACAAAACCCTGCCGGTCACTTTGAAATATGGGGAACAGGCTCCTTCCCGTGATGCCATCAAAATGATCAATACCGGCAATTTCAAGAAATGTAGGAGCCATGTCAATCAGACTGACCAGATCGTCCACGACTCTGCCTCTGTGATGTACTCCTGGCCCGCTTATGGCTAGTGGCACGTGAGTTCCCAGATCTTGAAGGTTCGCTTTGGCATAAGGAAAGGGCATTCCGTTATCGGAAGTTACTACCACGATGGTATTTTCGAGCTCACCTGCTGCTTCCAGCCAGGCGAGCATCTTCTGAAGCTGGGTATCGAACCATTCGATTTCCACGGCATAGTCCAGTACATCGTTTCTGACAATTTCGTGGTCAGCCAGAAAGGGCGGGACGACCAACCGATCCGGGTTTTTCCCTTCCATGACACCCGAACCGTATTCGTATCTCCTGTGGGGTTCATGGGCGCCGAACCAGAAGAAAAACGGTTTGCCTTCCGGTTTTTCTTCCATGAAAGACGCAAAGTTTGCGGCGTAATCGCGATTACTGAGACCGGAATAAGGAACCTCGTCAAAAAAATGCATATTGTACTCGGGTCCAACAGGATTTCTTTCCCAGCCGGCATCCATCCAGTTACCCGGCGCCCAGGCCTTTCCTGTGTACCCGATAAAATAGCCTTTTCGTTCCAATGCATCGGTGAAGACCGGAAATTTTGCCGGAAACATGCTTCCGTGCGTACCGGCTTCCTCCAGCTGCCATATGTTTCTCCCGGTCAGAATGGCGGCTCTGGAGGGGCTGCACTGTGGCGCGGCAGCAAATGCATTGTTGAACAGGATGCCGTTCTCAGCTACAAGGTCAAATGCAGGAGTATCAACAAAATCGGCTCCGTATGCTGAGGCGTGCGGATACGATTGATCATCTGAAATCGCAAAAAGAATGTTGGGTGGACTGTTACGGATCTCTTCTTTGGACTGGCATCCCAACAGCAATGCCGAAGAAGCCAACAGACTTGTAACTCCGGGTATGAAATTACTGTTGAATGACATGGAATTCACGGGCAGATTTAATTGGGACTATTATTCCGTAATGGAAACTTCGTAGTTGTTTCTTCTCTGTTTCATGGTGTAGGGCATTTCATCAATCACCTCCTGGAAAACCGGTCTTCCTGCCTGCAGCTCCAAAAGCTTGGAACTGGCACTGTAGGCTCCTTTGTACCGCCGGCCTCCGGATTCCAAAAAATCGGCATGCGATGTAAAAACCGTACCGGATTCCAGATTTTCAATAAATAATCCAGGAGGCTGTGAGGTGTCCAGAATGGCTGAGATCATCCAGTTCCCTATCTTGAGGGAGACCCGGCCCTCATCCTGTGAATCCTGATGCAGTTCGGCTGAGTCAGCCCCTGGTGCCACCCGAATGACGGAGAAGAACCTCATTTGAGACACTGGCTGTTTGCCGGTGGCTTTCAGGTGCCACTGGTCATCATCATAAGTCCTGAGTTTCCCGTCCGGGCCCCTGCTTCCACGCCAGTTTACGGCCGGAACGGCAAACGTATCGGCAAGTTCCCAGTACACCTCTTCAGATGACCAGAGACGACCGAATCCGTCGGCGATGTCCAGTGAAGCTGAGAAGCTGCCGGACCCGGGATCATATGACAGCTCCTCCATACTGTGGATGAGCCAGGACCATTCCACGCTATCCCTGGCCTCAAGTTCATCATAGATGATGACAAGATCGGGTTTAAGGAGGAGCAGGTGACGCAGGTTTTTTAATACCCCGTAATCTTCGCCTGTTAGTTCACTCTGGAAGGCATTGGATGCATCCCCTTTGG
>SKXL01000188.1 GCA_007128425.1 Balneolales bacterium
AAATGGCTCAGATTGTAACTACCCGAGGCTTCCAGCCAGACGACCGGCTGCCAGCGCAACGAAAATTCAAGCCCGTCGTGGCGTGTTTTTCCCGCATTTAAATAGAAATCCCGGTCACCGCCCTCTTCGGTACGATAACTGATAAGTTGATCGCGCACGTTCATTCGGAAAACCGCCGCATCGTAGCGTAATCGGAACGGGAACCACCCGCCCCGAAATCCGAATTCAATGCCGGCCGCCCGTTCGGGATCAATATCGGGATTGAAGCCGCCTGTCATATCCGGACGGTTGACAAGCTCGGTAGTCGTCGGTGTCTCAAATGACGTACCATAGTTCATATAGATAAGCCCGGGACCGGTTTTCCATGAAACTCCAATCGACGGACTCAGGGCGGTAAACGTACGACTGCCGGAACGGTCTTCTCCATCCCGGGCAATCTGGTTCTGGCCCTCTTCATCCCGAACAAGCCGGTCAGCGCTTTCAAAACGTATCGCATCCAGCCTCATGCCTGCGGAAATATTGAATCGATCAAAATCGGTTGCAAGGCGGGCAAACAAAGCTCCATTAAGTACCGTTTCCAGCTGGTCGATCGTAAGATCGCCGCGCTCAAATTCGTCGCCAATGTAGTCGAAGTTGCGCCGGTCATCTGACTGAATCGAACCGTCAGCTCCGATTCCCAGACGCAGAAACCAGAAGGTATTGGTGACAGATAGCCGTGTTCCTGCCATCAGCCGGTCAACTTCGATATCGGCAAACGGCAAAGGATTATGGAGGGAACGTGCCGTTCCATAAAGCGTACCCTGCCAGTTTCCCACACTGTTTTCTGAGCGCAGAGTAAGACCAAGTTGTCCCTGACGCCAGGTTTTACCAGCGGAGGCAATTTTAAAAAGTCGTGCGGCCTGACGCCGGTCATCTGCCAGGTCTTCTTTATTGAGACTGCCCGGGTGCCGGGTATCAGGCGCATCTACAAAGGCACCGCTCAGCTGAAGTTCGCGACCGGAGTTGAAATTCCAGTGCATGTGTCCGGTAAGCCTGAACACCTGGTGCCGGCTGTGATCACGGTAGCCGTCCCTGCTCAGCCAGGATGCGTTAAGGTGATAACCTCTCGGCCCTTCCCGATGCGTTCCCTGCATTTGCACACTGTAAGTGCCATGTGCGCCACCATAGATACGGGTTCGAAGCGCCGTATCGTAGCTTGCAGGTCTGGTAGACATAATGAGTGCGCCACCTCCCGCATTGCCCCAAAACGACGAACTGGGACCACGCACCACTTCAATCTGGCGCACCATGGCCGGATCCAGAATATCCATAACCGTCTGACCGTCCGGAATGGTAAGCGGAATATCATCCAACAGTACATAAATACCCCTTACACCGAAGGCCGTTCGCCAGCCCATACCCCGAATGGAAACCCGTTCACCAAGCGCATAATTCTGCCGGTCATTGACCCAGAGTCCGGGCACTTCTGCCGCAACGCGGTCGAAGCTGAGAGCCGGTTCTCTGCTCTGCTCCATTGTGGTCCGGGTGAGCACCGATACGGAGAACGGTGCACTGGCTTCGGTCTCGGTTTCCCGCGCCGCCCTGATTTCGATCTCGGCGAGATCATATCTCAGGGTATCGGGGTCGATATCCTGCGCTGCAACGGATTCCACGGCTGCTAACGCTCCAAAGAATAGGATAAAAACAAGGGTGCTTTTTTTCATATGTGGATAAACGCTGATGAGGTTCAACACGTTCATACTGATCATCCCGGATTTCAAGTTGCTTCCACTTTCACGACGGTGCGATCCTCTTTTAATTTTTCATGAATGTAATCCAGCAACTTCTGTTTGTTTTTTTCGGAATAGCGATCCTTGCGGGAAACGGCCATTTTTTTCAGAAGCGATCCTAAATTCTGCAAGTCAGCCAGATCCAGATCCTTGCGGATTACCACGGTTTCGGTATTGGCAGCGGTCCGGTTATACAAAACCGCGACCACCTGACGCAAACGGTTAATCACCAGCAGACCAAGTTCGGGACTCAGCGAGTCTATTTGTATTCGTTCCTCGTCCGGGTCATAACTACCGATTTTCACCAGATCCATGGGTGAAATTTCTTTGAAGTAGGCAGCAAGTCCGCCGCCCACGCCCAGAGCCGTTGTGAAGAGACCGAAGGTGAGTCCGCCCGCTGCCACATCAACAGCAGCGCCGATTCCACCTCCGACCATGACATTGATCAGGGCTCGTTGGTGTACGGAAAGATTTTTCCGTCTTACTGTCGTGTCAAACAGGTCGTTGTCATCGAATTCCCGGTCAAACGCCACGTCAATCTGCAACCCGAAACGGTGCGTTATTTCCCGCTGGGTGTCATCCATGGTCTTGTGGACGAACTCCCTGACCTGCGACACCAGTTCAACCCGGTGCTCCTCTTCGTCCCGGATGCCATCATAGCGAACCGAAAACTCCCGGTCGAAAATCTGCAGTATCGTTTTTCTGATAATTCGTGCGCATTCCTCAAGAACCTTCTCGCGCTGCATTTTCAGCGCCCCGATCACCTTGTTCAGCGGCTCCTCCCATTCATCAGTAAGATGGCTGAAAGCTCCAAGAATGCGAAGTTTTTCATCAAATGTTGTCTCATGCGGATTGAACACCTTGATGTTGTTGAAATAGTCGGTGAGACCGCTGCGCCACGATTCCAGATGGCGGTCACCATCGACAGGATTCAAGACAGCGATTCGCGGGAGTCGGGTAAATTTGATGAGTTCCATCTCCCACAGATACTCCGACTTGCGGAATGGTTTTGAGCAGTCTGCGACGTAGATAATACAGGCATACCCTGCAATCGGCTTGAAAATTTCCAGTTCATAGACAAAATCTGAATGTCCGGCATAGGTTTCCAAAAATTTGCGAATCAATTCGATTGGGTGGTCCGACTCGCGGATACCCCACTCCGTCAGGATTTCATGCATCTCGGCAGCGTTTTCGAATCCGGGCGTATCCCACAGAGTGAAACAGGTTTCCCAGTCGATTTTACCGCCAATCGCCCTTTCGATCTTGAAAGGATAGGGTTTGGCCGACGTGGTTGTCCGCGCCTGCTCCCTGACTACCACCGATTCATCGTTGGTCATCGCCTTGATGAACGTGCTCTTTCCCTTGTTCGGCGCACCGGTGACGACAAATACAGGATGACTCATGTAACACCAGTTAAGTGACTACTGTCAATGATATTGCGTGTATCCAGACTGACACGCTTTCTGCCGAATGCTTCGTTGATTTGGTCCACACGCGTCCGCCAGTTGATCTCATTGGCCTGACAATTCCGTGAACGTTCTTCAATGACCGGCATAATGATGATACGCGACTGCGAGTTCCCGGCAAGAAGATGCAATTTCTTTTCCAGGCGAATCGTGGGCGATTCCTCATAGGGAATAAGTACCAGTATGTCGCAATGGCTGCTATTCTGTGATAACCGGGCAGAATCCAACAGAATATTCCTGTCCTCTTCGGAAGTATTCAGCCCTCCGATATGACGGGCGAAGATCACCTTGCGGTTCAGCACATTCTGGATGCGGGACGGATCTGTTCCACCCAGCCCCCAAAAGAGCACAACGCAGTTCACCGACGATTCGACCGGCCTTTCTGGCGATATTCCAGCCCGTGCAGCCGAATTGTTATCGTCGTCTCCCTTCGTGGTGACCAGCAAGTCTTCCATGAAACCGATGATCTGACTGCCGGAGTCTGAGGCAAGGATGGCCTGGTCCGAGGTACGTATGAAGCGCCACCGGTACCATGCAAATGCAAGCGCTTTTGGGAAAAATCCGTACACAAGTATGGTCATGAATATGAATGGCCACCAGCGCCCGGAGGACGCAACCTGGAAATCACCGCGATCGGCTCTGTAATACCTTGTCGCTTCCACCATGTTGAAATCAACTACGGCTGATGGAACAATACGGGCCCAGGGCGCCGAGATGATCTGGGTGAAGGAGTAAAGTGCTTCGCCCTCAACCTCCAACGTAGAACTCCAGGAGAAAGCCAAATCTGTTGTAATCACATTAAAAAGCATCCAGAGCAGGGCGCCCGTAAGATATGCTGTTCCTGCCAGCTGCAGATTCTGTTTCAGGAAATAGCGGACGGGCTCGGAGTGAACCAGCCAGATTTCGGTGGCATTGCTTCGAAGACCGGAAAGCTCACTTTTAAGACTATGATCCGCCTTGCCAGATATATCTTCAACGGCCTTGCGGATGCGGGATCGAACCGGTCCTTCAATCCAGCGAAATATCGGTGGCAGATGTCCTGAACTGCGACTGCCGATCCATACATATCCGGCCGACAACAAAAGCAGCAACAGCGGCAGAAAAGCAAAAAGGGTAAGTACAGGCAGTACGTTGACAGGTGCTGTACCATCATAATAGAACAGGTAACCCGCGGCGCCGGCACCGGTCACGAAAGCCATGATTCCAACCAGTATGGATATCAAACGCAGATATCCGGTAACGGTTTTGGCCCTCTCCTTGATATGACCGGGCATAAAAGTTTGGTACCATGCTCCGACTTTCTGCAACCTGGACACTGACCCCGCACCCGAATGCTCCCGACCCAGCCGAAACCCGAACTGGCGGTACTCCCGAATGCGGTCCTCGGGGATCGTGCCGGTGTCAATCAGGCTTAAGCCCGTTAGTATTTCCAGTCGGGAGTGTTCATTATACCGCGTGCCTTCCATCAATATTGGTATCCCGGAGTCGATTGTTAGCCGTTACAGAATAATTTGCATATCTGATAATTACATAACGGAGGTTATCCGATACGCATCAATAGATGCTGATTTCGATAAAATATAATCAAAACGGTCACCAACCGCCGAAGCAGATTGAATCATAACTTTTCATAAAATGAAGCGTATATCTTTAATAAAGGTAATTTTAAATTTTTTTTGATGAAGGATTACATTACTAAGAGCATGCAATGGATCGCGTTATGAATACAAAAAGACGTTTTATTCTCATTATTGCAGGAATATTCCTGCTCACAGGTCTGCTGTCGGTAAGCAACCCGGGAAGCAGCATATTTACCCATGCTTTTGGTACCGGTAAGGGTATGCCAACTACAGAAAAGCCGGTCTGGCACACGGAACGCATCGAGGTGGATGTGCCTGCCTATATCAATGCCGGCACATTCGGCGGTTCCATTACGATCAACTCACACGACCGCAATGAAATCGAAATACGTATCCATGTCAGAAAAGACGGTTCCTGGCTTAGTGATGGTGATGAAGCCCCTGTTGATATCGAGATAAACGATGCACCAAACGGGGTGGAAATCAAAGTCGAACCAAAACGAGCCGGCGGATTATTCCGCAGCAAACCGTCCGTTTCCGTATCATACGATATTCTGGTGCCGCTTTGGACCGAAGTGCGAGCCAGTACTAGCGGTGGGAGCGTCTCGGCCTTCGATATTTTACATAACGTATCATTGATCACCAGCGGTGGTCCGGTGACCGTGGAAAGGGTGACAGGTGAAGTGCTTGCGAGGACTTCGGGCGGACCCATTACCGCCAGAGATATTACCGGGGATTTGACGGCACGAACCAGCGGTGGCGGCATCCGTATCACTGATGCCAAAGGTTCACTGGTCGCTCGAACCAGTGGGGGGCCGATTCGGCTGGATGGTGTGTCGGGCGCCATCGAAGCGCGTACAAGCGGAGGGCCGATCGATGCCCGCATCCTGCATCTGGAGAATCATCTTACATTGAGCACCTCAGGTGGTTCCATCAAGGCTATCATCCCTCGTGGCCAGGGTTTGGATATCCGCGCTTCAGGCTCCAGTGTCAGGAGCAGACTGGATGACCTGACAGGTGATGTCTCACCTCGCAGTGTTCAAGGCTCGGTCCATGGCGGTGGCATTCCTGTCGAGCTGAGAACTACGGGTGGAAGCGTACAAATTGAGTATGTCGATTGATCTGGTTTTCTGGTTTAATTAAGAGTGTGATTCCTAAAACAGGTCCAACTCGCCCTGGGTCGGCATTCTCCGAAAAGCCGATGCGTTAAGCGGCGGTCCTTCTTCGGCCAATCCATGCCTGCGGCATGAGATCCGGAAAGTCTGACGTATCTGATCGGCGTACGCGCCCTCCCCTTTCATCCGGTACCCGAACCGGGTGTCGTACAGCTTGCCGCCCCGCAGCGACATCATCCGGGAGAGGATTTTCTGTTTCCGGCCGGGATAGTGCTGCTCAAGCCACTGCTCAAACAGAGGTACGACGGCACCGGGCAGACGCAGCAGCACATAGCTTCCGAACTTCGCCCCTGCCCTGGCCGATGCGGCTACCATGGCGGGCAGCTCCTCATCGGTCAGGGCGGGAATAACCGGCGCAAATAGCACGCCAACCGGGATACCGGCACGTGACAGCTCGTGGATCGCCTTGAGCCTGCGCTCCGGCCGGCTGGTGCGCGGTTCCATGATCTGTGTCAGGCTTGCATTCAGTGACGTGAGACTGATCATCACTCTTACCGCCTGGTGCCGGGCCATCTCCTCGAGTATATCGATGTCGCGCGTTACCATGTAGTTCTTTGTGACAATGGTGAACGGATTCCGGAACTCGGTCAGCACCTCAAGACACCGGCGGGTAATCCCGAGCCGGCGCTCAACCGGCTGATACGGATCTGTCACTCCGCTCACCGATAACGTCTTCGGTTTCCACGACGGCCGCTGCAATTGCCGGCGCAGCTTTTGTGCCGCATCCTTCTTGACCATAATCTTCGTCTCGAAATCGAGACCGGGTGAGAGATCCAGATATTCGTGGAACGGCCGTGCATAGCAGTATACACATCCGTGCTCGCATCCACGATACGGATTCAGGCTCGCCTCGAACGGCACATCCGGACTCTCGTTCACCGCGATTATATCCGACGCATCGTCACTGTAAAAACACGTATCAGGTGATATACCACCTTCGTTATGTTCCGGGTCCGACTGTATTTCCAGCCTTGCAAACCGGTTGGCCGGATTGGCCGCAGTACCGCGTCCTCTGATCGTTTCGATTTTCGGTTTTTGTGCATCCATCGGATCCGTTATCACATTCTTGATCCAAGATAACATATTTCACACATATACCAAAACGGAGACGCAGTCAATTCTGCGCATTCGCACACCCATGTCACGATACAGTGGTGCCATCACGCAATACAGTGGTGCCATCATAAGTCTTCTGCGACCCGACTCACCGCATCCCGTATCGTCAGCAGTGTTTGCTCCAGCAGCGTCTGGTCGATGATCAGCGGCGGAGCAAGCCGCACCAGCGTATTGGAATGGAGCGTCCAGCCCAGCAGGATTCCGTGTTTCTCGAGGCAGTGCGTGACCACCTTTCGGGTAGTCTCCGCATCGGTGAGCTGCAGACCGAGCATCGCGCCGCGGCCTCTCACTTCCACAATACCCTTCCCACACAGTATTTCCCTGGCTTTTCGTTCAATTTCGGGTGCGCGCTCCATCAGTCCATCCCGCATCAGCACACGCAGTGCCGCCTCGGCGGCAGCGCAGGATACCGGATGTCCGCCGAACGTGGTCACATGGCTCAGCGGCGGATCGAACATGAACGCTCGGAAAATATCGGAAGATGAGGCGAGTCCGCCCAGCGGCATCCCTCCACCCATCGCCTTGGCCATGGTCAGGATATCCGGCACAATCCCGTAGTGTTCAAAAGCAAACAGACGTCCGGTGCGACCGAATCCCGACTGGATCTCGTCAAAAATGAGGAGTGTCCCGGTTTCGGTGCAGCGTTTCCTCACGGCGGCCAGCCAATGTGGATCCGAGGCAATGATACCGCCTTCGCCCTGGATCGGCTCAAGGATTACCGCCGCCACATCCCCGGTGATAAGCTCTTTGACGGCCGGATCATTGAAATCACAAAATGTCACATCCGGTAGCAGCGGCTCGTACGGGGTACGGTATACATCCCTGCCGGTGACACTGAGCGAACCCTGCGTATCTCCGTGGTAGCCATTCCGGAACGCCACAAAACGGTGCCGGCGGGTGTGTTTCTTGGCCAGCTTGAGCGCCGCTTCGTTAGCCTCGGTACCTGAATTGACGAAATAGATCCGGTCAAGCGTGTCCGGCAGCAGGGACGCCAGCCGGGCGGCCAGGGCGGACTGTGGACGCTGAATGAACTCACCATATACCATCACATGCATGTGCCGGGCCGCCTGCTCCTGAACGGCACGAACCACCTCCGGATGACCGTGCCCAAGCGAACTGACCGCAATCCCGGAGATAAAATCGATGATTTCGCGGCCGTCACGCGTCCTCAGGAATACCCCATCCGCATCGGTGATTTCCAGTCCCAGTGGTGCATCGCTGGTCTGGGCCACATGCCGGAAAAATCCATCGCGCGGAGAACCTTGTGACATACGCAGCCCATCTATTTTGCAGACCGAACGAGTTCCAGGATCTCTTTCTGCAGAGTCTGACCCTCATCCCTGTTGTACCATTTTTGCAGGTGTTCCGTGATGTCTGTGACCGGCTCACCTTTTTCCCTATGTTCGAAAAACATCATTTGAGCAGGTTCCGGGCGAGGGCCCCACGTCCACAACACTTCTAGTGTATCTTTCTTGAGTGCAATCACTTTGGGGATGGAGCGGGTGCCGTTTGTCTGATAGGCATCCATCACATCCAGATTTTCATCGCGTAACAACAAGCGTAAACTGACTTTGGGTACCGATACAGCCATTTTTGCCAGTCGGGGAATATTGTGGGCCACATCCCCACACCAGGCTTCCACCAATCCCAGCCAAATCTGGTTCTCTCGAATGGTTTTCAACTCTTCCAGCAGTTCGGGCATGATGATCGTCTTCTTGTCGATACGGTCCATTCGCTGACTGTTCAGACGTGTGTACTGCACCAAATCTTTGGATTGGTTTGGACCGGTGGTCTTGCGTTCTATCAGCAGGCTGTTGACAAGGTCGCGAAACCGTGCATAGGACATCGTTTTGTCAATATGACCCTGAGTGATGACTTTTGACATGGAAATAGTGTTTTTTTCTTTGGAAAAAAATGTGCCTCAAAAGTACAGCTAATAATGATGAATGACCATAGCCATGACCAAAAACAGCACAAACATCAGGGACATGGTGTATTTCACACGCATCACCGTTCTGTACTCATCCGGATCCCCTTTCAGGGAACGCAATAACAGTGCTGCGGCACTACCCGCAAGCACAGCCACCGCAGGAAAAACAGCCACAAGCCAGGGTTGAAAGATGTAAAAACCGAAAGTCACAAGGATAATTCCTGTCACATAGGACAGCAGGAAAAAATGGTAAACCGCCCGCCTGCCAAAAGCCACCGCGAATGTCCGGTCACCTCTGCGCTCATCTTCGCTTAGCTGATATACTTGCGATACGGGATACAGACTCAGCATGACGAATGCAACGCCAACCGCTGGTATCAGGATCACCGGATCCCATGATGAACCGGCTGAAAGAAATCCAAAAACGAGTGGATTGGTACCAGTGCTTACACCTATTGCAATCAAACTCAAAACCGGATGTCCTTTCCACCGATAAACCGGATGGCTGTATAACCAGAAAAGGAGCATGCTGATGAGATAAAACAACAGGTACACCGGTCCGGCCGGGATGGACAAAATGAGTCCGGTGAATTGCAGCAATATGGATGCGGGTCGGGTCCAGTGTGCCAGGGGAGGCGGATGTCTGAGACCGCCAATCGGCCCCTCGTCCCTGTCCCAATATGAATTGTACACCGTAGCCCCTCCGAAAAGCAGCAAGTGTATCACCAGAAAATGGTAAAAAAAATCGCCAGGTGCATCCACGCCGGAAAGCAGACCACCAAGCAGGAATCCGCCTGACAGAATGCCCACCTGGTAATGCCACCTCAAGTGAATGCAAAAGCTGAGATACTCCCGCATACGTCCAGCTTGGTGAATCTCTTTATTATCCATGTAATGACAGCCCAGGCATGAAATTCAATTTAACTGGTCCGGAAATGAAATTTTTCCCAGGTGCAGCCGCGTATCTTCACCGCAGACCAGTTCGTTAGCAAGAGCGGCAAAAAAAAGGGCCTCCTTTGCATCGGCCGATACCCCGAGTTTATTGATGCTTGCGACTGGAGACGGGGCCAGACGGTTCTCCAGTCCTTCCATCAGGGTATCGTTATAGGCTCCACCGCCGCTCACATAGACCTCGGCCGGCTCATTTTCGGGAAGAATGGCGTGGATCTGATCGGCAATCGTATCTACTGTGAGCCGGGTCAGGGTTGCCAACAGATCGACAGCTCGCAGAGATTTGAATTTATTGGTGACCCTATTACCGGAATCCTCATTATCAGGAGCGATATCACCGGATTCCACTCTGCCGGAATGTGTAGCATCGTCTGATGCTCCCGGGTTGTCCTCTCCCCGTGATTCATCCCGAAAACTCTGCGACTCCTCCCTGCCCGCGCCCGGCACATCGCCCTGCATTCGCAATCCCAAATCCCTCATGCACTTCTCCACCCATTTCAGGTGAAACACCTCGAAACCTGTTGTTTTGGGAGCTGACTTTTCAAAATAGGGATGCTGTTTCAGCAGATCGAGTAAACCGGAATGAACCTCTCCGCGCGCCGCGAGGCCGCCACCCTTGTCGTAGGGCAACCCGGTGAAATGTTGGCGGGTTGCCGCATCAATCAGGTTGTTGCCGGGCCCGGTATCAAAACTCAACGGCGGAAAGGTGTCCGACCCTGCCGGCATCCAGGTGAAATTGGAGATTCCCCCGATATTGAGCAGTACACGATTTATTTTTAGATCGCTGAATAGCAAATAGTCGCCATAGGCAGCCAGTGGCGCTCCCTCATTTCCCCGGGCTGTATCACGCTGACGAAAATCACTGATGGTGATGATACCGGTCTGATACGCGATGTGGTCACCATCTCCGATCTGAAGGGTCGCATGCGGCATCCCCTCCAAATTGTGTTTGTGTTTTGGTGCGTGAAAGATGGTCTGACCGTGGCTGGCAACCAGATCCACATCCGCCGCTTTCACTTTCCAGTTTTTGAGTGCCACATTTATATAGCCCGAATGCAGGTGCGCCAGCCAGGTATGCCAGACGCACAGCAATTGCGTATCGATGCTTTCGGAGGTGGCAAAGGCGATAAGCTGGCGGCTTACACCCTCAGGATAGCTGACCGAAGTAAACTCCTCCAGCTCAAATTCGGTTGCCTTGCCGGCCTTGCCAAACCGGCACAAGGCGATATCCAGCCCGTCCATGGACGTACCCGACATCAGCCCGATGATCCTGCGCTCTTTTTTTAATGAGATCTTTTCCAGTTTTTTCAGTAGTGGATTCATAATATTTTCAGTATTTCACGGAAATATTGCGATTTTATACCCTGATCTGTTAAAAATATGCTTTAATGCTTTTTTTGAATGCTATGGCTACTATCATACGCTTAAATTATCGTCCTTTCAAGAAAAAACGACCATGAGTGAAGATGTGAACCCGAATGCTCCGGAGGATTTTGAAGCCGACATCAACCGGCTGGTGGCGCAGCTGAAGGCTGAGCTGGGTGGCGGAGCATCCCGGTGGTATTACGATGAATCTTCGGAAACCCTCTACATCGAACTTGAGAGCCTGAATCACCTGTCGGAGGAGGAGGCCGGCCTGAAAGCCGGTCCGGTCCTTGATTCGAGCGAACTGGATTTCGAGGAGATTGTTTTGCTTCCCTATGATCATTGATTTGAGTTTTATTCCATATATGTATCGATTTGTCGCATTGCGGTGGCATTTGCCGGAGCAGATACAACTTTTATCCCCTTTTAAGACCTCGTACCACTGAAATCACCATGCGTCTGATAAAATTTCTCCTTGTTTTCCTCGGTGTGGCCGTTCTTGTAGTCGGCTCAATTTTCTGGATCAATCGCGATACCTTTCTGACGGTATTTCAGAACCGCCCTGCCATCATGGAGGGAAGCGAATGGGTGGAGAAGACCTACTCCCTGTCCGGACTCATTGAATTCATGGCGGAACAGCCTCAATATGCGGCTGTCGTTTCTGTGCCCGCGACGGAAGACGACGACCGGCGCTATTCCAATGGCAGTGAAAGTCCAATAACACAGACCATTCGTTATCGGTCGGACCGAATGTATCCGGCCGGCACACTTTCCAATCTGTTGCTTTTTATCACCTATGCCGACCTTGTAACCTCAGGGTCACTTGATCCGAATACCACAGTAAATACGGAAAAAATCTTCGGTTTTTACTTTTCCGGACTTGACCGGAGGCCTGAGCGCACCTTTCGCCGCTGGCAGCGTGACCGGGAATCCCCGCCCACCGTGAATGCTCTGATACGCTACCTTGTTCGCCACAATGATCCGGCTGTCGCCGATTATCTGTTTTTTTTCATGGGTGAGGAAGAAGTCATGATACGAACCTCACAGCTTGGGGCAGGCCGGATCGAACCGCCGGTGCCGCAATTTGGATTGAGAATGGCTGCACTTCAGCCCGAAAATACCCGACCGATTGCCGACAACCTGACTCGGGTAAGCGGCCTGGCACGATCCGCCTTTTTGGATGAGGCGCTGGCTATCGCACGTCAGCAATGGCAACAGGTTCGTGAATTTCCTGATGTACGATTGTCATCATTTCAGGATCAGCGGATACTTCACGGTTTCTACCCACGTATTCAGCCAGATCACTATGCCGGTCTGCTTGAATCCATCTGGTCCGGTACCCTGATCGATGAGCAAACCAGCGAACTGCTACGTGATCTGCTTCAGCGTTCACCGGATGACCGGCTTCTGGAGCCTCACATCACCCGGTATGCCGCACATTTTGATGAGCGAATGAGTTACATGAGCGGCTGGAGTGTCGCCGTCAAGACGAAATCTGAACCATTCCGCGTTCAAATAGTGTTGATAGTTAATATTCCAGCAGGACTTTGGTTCCACATGAACAGTAACTTCATGGTTCAGGATTTTCATAACCGGATGTTCTATGATCCTGCAATACAAGAAAGGACATTCGAACTGCTCATGCAGTCCGAATCCGCAGGCCGGGCAGGTGTTTCACTTATTCCAAACAGATAAAACCGACATGCAGCCAAACCTATATCATAAAATCGATCGCGATATTGCAGCACAACTTAAAATGCTGGGAATCGGTGAGAGAAGAGAACAGAAAATAAAATTTCCCGGCATCACCATTTCACGTGAATTCGGTTGTGAAGGCACACCACTGGCCCGCCTGCTTGTAGAAAAGCTGAGCACCGATGAATATCCATGGGTACTTTTTCACAAAGAACTCATCACCGAAATGTCGGAAAAGGATGACATTCAGAGGGATCTGATTGAATCCATCTCCGAATCACACCGGGGCCAGGTCCACCAGTACATTGAGCATTTACTGGCTCACAAGCCAACCAATGTCGAACTGTACAAAAAAATAGCAGAAACACTTCGGATACTGGGAGAACGCGGTCGTTCTGTCATTATGGGTTCCGGGGGTGCCATTATCACTGCCGGGCTTCCATTGATGCTGCACATCCGTCTGCAGGCCCCTCTGGTCTTCCGGATCGATCGTGTATCAAAACTCCTCAATGTCTCACCGTCCGAGGCACGTGAACGCATAATGGCTTATGATAACAAGCGCGAAGAATTCATCTATGAATTTACCCACAAGGATGTTCGAAGCCCGTACCATTACCACCTGATTTTCGATAACAGCAAGTTCGATGCCGCTCAGATCGCCGAACTGGTTTGTCAGGCTTTGAAATTACGCAATATGCTTCCAAATCAATAATACAGACCAGCTGAAGCACTTCACAAAACTTGCATCAACTTCAAAGCATATCTTTTACAACGCGCAACAAATGAACAAGCTGTTTTATCTCTGGTACCTGCTCTGGCTACTTCCACTGTATCTCATCGGTATGGCCTTCCATATGGGGGCTGTTTATCACGGACTGGGCAAAACCTATGATCAGGGTGAAAGCTACATTGCCGATGTTATCCATTTTGAGATCAAACAGATAGCCGCACAAACCAACGGCAGCATCACCGTACAATTTACGAGGGATGATGGATCCGCTGTTATTCGTAAACTTTCTCAGCCCATTCAAAACGCAGCCCAACTCCAGGCCTCCGAGCTGATGCCAGTTCGTTATCTCGAAAACAGCTATCAACCCATTGTGCTTGTTCCAATCTATGAATTCCATCGAAAGATGGTATTGGTAAACCTTGCGGTCCTGGCTGTTTCCATCATCATTACCTTTTTTATCGCCCTTACGGCGCACAGATTTGCCCGCAGAAAACAGAAGTCAAGCAACAAACCGGAACAGAAGATTGTCATTGTGGAGTGATAACATGGACCGACCCGGCAGTCTCTATCTTATTCCCACTCCGCTGGGCCAACATCCCGAAAACCAGGTGCTTCCCGACCATGTCATCAAGACCGTGCATAAACTGGACACCTTTTTTGTAGAACGCATCCGGAAAGCAAATTCCTTTCTTCGGTGGATCAAACATCCGGTGCCGGATTATAAATGCCGTTTTTACGAACTGAACAAGCAAACTCCGGGAGAAGATCTGGTTGAAATGCTGTCACTGCTGAAAAACGGAGTGAATGCCGGGATCATTACCGAAGCGGGATGTCCGGGCGTTGCCGATCCCGGGAGCGACCTGGTCAGGCTGGCCCATGAGTCAGGAATTGCGGTGATCCCTTTGGTCGGACCCTCATCCATCCTGCTTGCTGTCATGGCTTCCGGCATGAATGGCCAGGCCTTTTCG
Source organism: Balneolales bacterium (assembly GCA_007128425.1). Lineage (GTDB taxonomy): Bacteria > Bacteroidota > Rhodothermia > Balneolales > Natronogracilivirgulaceae > SKNL01. Next base: position 14,746 of record SKXL01000188.1, read on the forward strand.
TTTCATGGATATCTCCCGCGACCGGGAAGGCAGCGGACCGAGCGCATCCGGTATCTGCAGAACGAATCGGCGGCCAGGCAGATCACCCAGGTATTCATGGAGACCCCCTACCGCAACAATAACCTCATGGCGGAACTGATCCGCGAATTACCAGATGACACACGCCTGTGTGCCGCCATCAATCTGACCCTACCCGACGAGCAGATCATCAGCTGCCGTGTATCCGAATGGAAAAAGAGAACGTTCGACCTGGATCAACTTCCCGCCATTTTCCTGCTGTTGGCTGAAGAAGTGGCAAGTGCCATCGGTATGAAGAGAAAAAAAAAGCCCACTCACATACGCAAGCGGGCTGGTAAATAGTAGTGGGTTTATTCAGAATTAAAAAAAACGTTTTAATAACTCGCAAAGATAATGGGTTCTTGCGATTATGCGATTTTGCTGGTCGTCAGCGCCTCTTCCAAAATTGCTATCATCTCCTTATCGCCGTTTGATTTGGCATGATCCATTGCCGTCCACCTTCTGTCATCGGAGTAATTCACGACGGCCCCGTTCTCGATAAGTAGCGAAGCGATGTCCTTATGTCCCCGGCTGGCTGCCCAGTATACGGGGGTGGTGCCGCGATTGTCTCTGTGATTTACATCCGCACCTTGTTCCAGTAAATACTCAACGATATCCTTGTGACCGTGTTTGGACGCCTTAAGCAAAGCAGATCTATTGTGTTCGTCCATGGTATTGGCACTGAGTCCATCATCTATAAGATTGCGAATTATTGACAAGTCGCCGCTCTCTGCGGCGTCGAGAAGCTCTTTTTCTTTCATAAGCACCCTCAGTTTTTTAAATGTTAACAGTAGTGGTTTCCAACCCGTGTTCTAATGCATTGTAATAGATTTAAAACCCGTTTGCAACTCCAACTTTGGTTGTCTCAGAACATTTTTCCGTCATCGCACTATGCAAAAACGCTCAGGTTGTGAAAACAACCTTTTTTTCATTGCTATTACCCCCTTAAATGATGTAATTTAGAACGTTTGCAATACTGCCTGACTTCGGTGTCAATACATCCGGCATGGCCATGCTTTATCTGATCATCTAATTACTCATGTCTTTCCGACAGCATCACCTGCTCCAGAACCTTCCTGTTGATCTGACCCGGCTTTCACTTGCCGAATGGGATGAGTTTTTTGGCCTGCTCGGGTTTTCATCCAAATCGAAGTTGTGCGTATATGAAGCGGTTTTTCATCATGAAGTTTCTGATGTTAGCGATATTCCCGGATTGGATGATTCCGAGATCGGCACCCTCCAGCGCCTGGTCATTATACGTAGATCTGAAAAACATGCACTGCGTCGCAGCGTGGATGGTTCTTACCGCCTGACCATCGAACTGCACGATGGCCATCAGGCCGAAACGGTCATCATCCCTGAATGGCAGGACGGCAAACTGCGCAAATGTTCGGCCAGCATATCCTCCCAGATCGGCTGTTTTTTTGGCTGCTCATTCTGTGCCACAGGCCGAATGGGATTTCATCGTAATCTTTCCACCGTTGAATTGCTTAATCAGGTTCGTCTTGCCGAGTCTGTCATCCGTAGCGAACTGAAAACAGATCTCACCCATCTTTACTTCATGGGGATGGGCGAACCGATGCACAATTATCGGGCCGTTTCCGATGCGCTGACTGTCATGCGGGATGAAGCAGCACCCGGTCCACCACCATCACGTATCACCATATCGACAGTCGGACTCTTTCGCCAGATTCGAATGCTTGCCATGGATCACCCCGAAGTTCGACTTGCGGTATCCATTCACTCAGCAGATCAGGAAACGCGTTACCGGATTATGCCGGTCAGCTCGCGACTGGGTTTGCCTGAGATTCGGGATGCTCTGGTATTTCACATGCGACTGACAGGCCTCTCACCCACCGTCCAGTATCTGATGATGGATGGTGTAAATGACAGCCCGGATGATGCCCGGAAACTCGTCGGCTACCTTGGTGATCTGAGCGCCAATATCACACTGATCATGTTCAACCCGGTCCCCGAGGCACAACTGAACCGGTCCGGGCAGGAAAAGACCGATCATTTTATTACCGTACTTGAGCAGGCAAGTTTTCCGGTTGATATCCGTTGGTGCTATGGCGAAGATATTGAAGCGGGATGCGGACAGCTCAAGGTTCGTCGCAGAGATGATCGTATATCCTTTTCAATGCGTCATAAACAGCAGACCGGCGAACCACTCCAATAATTTACATAAACCTTTACAATACCAACATAAAGTCTACCTGGTTTAACCGATTCAACTTGTTTTTTGATGATTGTTTGCGTAATAGTGATGAAGATTCAATAACGGTTTACTGAATCTGAATTCACATTGATTGTCAGCGACAATCCTCTCAATAAGGAAACTTCACTTTTACCCGTAAATTTAACTCCTATTTCTTCGATTCAAGACCATGAGTATTACCGAGAAGCAAAAAAAAGAAGTCACTATCCGATTTGCAGGCGACTCCGGTGACGGCATACAGTTAACCGGCTCACAGTTTACAAGCACCACCGCTCTTTCAGGAAATGACCTGAGCACATTTCCCGATTATCCCGCCGAAATCCGCGCTCCCGCCGGTACGGTTGCCGGAGTATCCGGTTTTCAGATTCACTTCGGAAGCAGAGCTATCTATACACCGGGCGACATGTGCGATGTACTGGTGGTTATGAATGCTGCCGCTCTGAAAGCAAACCTGAAGTTCCTGAAACCCGGTGGAATCATCATAGCCAACACCGACGGATTTGGAAAAAAGGACCTGTCACTGGCCAAATACGCACCCGATGAGACCCCCATCGAGGATGCCAAAGCCTCCGGCTATATCGTCATTGAAATCGATGTAACCAAAATGACCCGCGAAAGCCTGAAGGAAACGGGTCTGCCCGTTAAGGCCATTGATCGCAGCAAGAATATGTTCGTGCTGGGCGTGTTATACTGGCTTTTCAGCCGGCCACTCGATTCAACCATACAATTCCTGAAAAGAAAATTTGCCAAAAAACCCGAGATCGCTGAGGCCAATATCAAGGCGCTCAATGATGGTTTTACCTATGCCATTGCGACCGAAATTTTCAGTGAGCGATACAGTGTGGATGCCGCTCCGATCGAAAAGGGAACCTACAGAAACATTACCGGAAATGACGCTATTGTGCTCGCAATTGCCGCTGTTGCAAAAAAGTCCAATCTCCCGGTTTTTCTGGGCTCCTACCCCATTACCCCGGCTTCTGAAATTCTCCAGGGACTGTCCGGTCTGAAACATTTCGGTGTCACCACATTTCAGGCCGAAGATGAAATCGCCGCCATCGGTTCGGCAATCGGTGCTTCTTTTGGCGGCAGCCTGGGAATAACCACCAGCTCGGGTCCCGGTATCGCACTTAAAAGTGAAGCCATCGGTCTGGCCACCATGCTGGAACTTCCCCTGGTTGTTGTCAACGTACAGCGGGCAGGTCCCTCCACAGGTCTTCCCACGAAAACCGAGCAATCCGACCTTCTGCAAGCCTTCTACGGCCGGGCGGGCGAAGCTCCGGTTGCCGTGATTTCGGCTTCATCACCGGCCGACTGCTTCGAGGTCACATATGAAGCCTGCCGGATCGCTGTGGAGCATATGATTCCCGTGATGTTACTGACCGACGGATACATCGCCAACGGTGCCGAACCCTGGAAACTTCCCGAAATCGACAAGCTAAAGCCCATCGATCCGCGTTTTGAGAAACCACGAGGAAACGGCCAGGACGATCACCCCTTCCTTCCTTACAAACGGGATGACAATCTGGTTCGACCCTGGGCTGTACCCGGATCCAAAGGGCTGGAACACCGCATTGGCGGACTCGAAAAAGAACACGAAACCGGCAATATCTCCTACGATCCGGACAATCATCAAAGGATGACCGAGATGCGCGAACAAAAGCGTGAACTCATCGCCAACTTCATTCCTGATCAAAATTTTGACGAAGGCAATGATAAGGGAAAACTGCTGGTGGTCGGATGGGGATCCACGTACGGTTCCATCAAGTCTGCCGTCTCGGAAGCCCGAGAGGAAGGTCTGGATGTCTCATTCATCCATCTGCGTTACCTCAACCCCTTCCCCAGGAACCTCGAAAATATACTGAGAAACTTTGAGAAGGTGCTTGTTCCGGAAATAAACCGGGGACAGTTGTCACGTATCCTGCGGGACAGATATCTGCTTCCCATTGAGAGCTTCAACCGGGTCAGGGGCACACCACTCACTGTCACCGAACTGAAAGAAAAAATTTCCGAAATGTGTGCTGGCTGATAATGAATATCTTATCCGGCCACATCATCTTATATAATTACAGAGATAACGAATTATTTGATTTATTATGAGTACCCAGAAAACAGTAAACGGAACCAAGACCAACGGCAACCTGCAGGCCAAGGATTTTGCATCGGATCAGGAAGTGCGCTGGTGCCCCGGCTGCGGAGACTACACCATCCTCAAACAGGTTCAGACCCTTATGCCGAAAATGGGTGTGGATCCTGAAAACATTGTCTTCGTGGCAGGAATCGGTTGTTCTTCCCGGTTCCCCTACTATATGAATACCTACGGCATACATGGCATCCACGGACGCGCACCGGCCATCGCCACCGGTTTGAAGGTGTCACGGCCCGACCTCAGCGTTTGGGTGGTAACCGGAGATGGTGATGCCCTGTCTATCGGCGGAAACCACATCATTCACCTGTTGCGACGCAACCTGGACATCAATGTGCTGCTTTTCAACAACGAAATATACGGTCTTACCAAAGGCCAGTATTCACCGACTTCCCCACAGGGACTGGTGACAAAAACCTCACCTTCGGGCTCGGTAGACAACCCGTTCAATCCGCTTTCTCTTGCCCTGGGCGCCAACGGATCGTTCATTGCACGCGCCATGGATCGTGATCCGAAGCATCTGCAATACCTCCTGGAACGCACATGGCAACACAAGGGCACATCCTTCCTGGAAATATACCAGAACTGCATTGTATTCAATGACAATGCCTTCGGGCCCTATACCGACAAGTCAATGCGGGATTCGACCAGCCTCTACCTGGAAGACGGCAAACCGCTGTTGTTCGGTAAAGATGAAGCCTTTGGCATTCGCCTGGATGGGTGTCGTCCGGAAATTGCGGATCTTGCCGGTGGCAAGTGGTCACAAGACGATCTCTGGATCCATGATGAAAAAGACCGGAACAAAGCCTGGCTTCTGACTACACTCTTTGATGACAATACCCAGGCAGGGAAACTGCCCAGACCGTTTGGCGTCATCTATGCCGAAGATCGTCCAACGTACGAACAGCTTATTCAGGATCAGATCACTGCTTCCTTCGAGCGCTATGGCGAAGGAAACCTTGAAAATCTTTTGACCGGTGAAGAAACCTGGACCGTGAAGTAAAACCGGGGAACATATGACAAGGCTTATGCTGAGCCTGCTGCTCGCGCTGTTTGCCCTCTGCTTTCGCCCGACAACAGGGACAAGCTCTGTTCTTGACTTCTCCGTCTCCGGTGAAGTCCCGGCATCAGAGCTCCAGGACAAGCCGGAGTTTGAGCATGATTTTGTCGTCGGACTCACATTGAGTGGTGGGGGTGCAGCCGGTCTGGCTCACATCGGGGTTCTTAAAGTATTTGAAGAGGCTGGAATTCCGGTTGACCTTGTCACCGGCACCAGCATGGGAGCTGTGGTAGGTGCATTATATTCGATTGGGTATACTCCACAGCAGATTGAAAAAGTGGCCTTGCAAGCCGACTGGCGACAACTGTTCGAGGAACGCATTGAGCGCCAATATCTTCCGATGGAAGAAAAAAAATACGATGGGCTGTTCAACTTGTCCTTTCCGGTGGAAGGAACGCGGATACAACTGCCAACCGGTCTCGTTTCCGGGAATCACATCTTCAACATGCTTGCAATCCTGACCTGGCCATATCACGATCAGGATGATTTTCTTCGGCTGCCCAGACCCTTTTTGTGTATAGCGACCGATATTGAAACCGGCGAACAGGTCATACTCGACCATGGTTTTCTGCCTGATGCAATCCGTGCCAGCATGTCTATTCCGTCCATTTTTGACCCCGTCTGGACCAATGGAAAATACCTTGTAGATGGTGGCGTGATGAATAATCTCCCGGTTCAGGAAGCTGTGAATCTGGGTGCCGATTTTGTGATTGCCGTCAACTCCAGCTCCGACCTGAAACCCGCCCGGGAGCTCAACTCACTGCCCGACATACTCACGCAAACCATTGCCGTTGGCATGCGTGCATCCATGCAAGTCCAAAGTAAGAAAGCCAATTTCTACATCCAGCCCGATCTAAGACACTTTACCACGCTCAGTTTCGGTGAAGTTGAAAAAATTATCCGTGCCGGCGAGCTGGCAGCCAGGGAGCGCATTGATGAAATCAAACAGCTGGCTGACTCACTCAATGCACTTCGGTCAGACACCTACGTGCAGGATATACCTGAATTCGAACCCCTTGAAACCATCCGTATTCGCTCAGTCGATTTTATGGGAGTGAGAACCGTTCCTGTAGAACATCTCAGGTCTAAACTTCAGATTTGGGGCAACATGACCATTGACGGCAAGATGCTCAGTGAAGGATTGATGCGACTTTACGGTATGCAGCGTTTCAAGCGAGTGACCTACCGGCTCAAATGGAATAACGAAAAGGAAGAAGCCGACCTGGTGATATATGTTGAAGAACAAACAGCAAATTCGATCCAGACCGGCATTCATCACAACAGTTTGCTTGGTCCCTCCCTGCTTTTCAACACCACATTCCGTAATCTTGTATTTCCGGCATCCACTGCCAGACTGAATATTCGCGTCGGTTACGAAACCATGGCCGAGGCTGAGTATTTCAACTATGTGGGGATCGAACCCCGGCTCTCATTTCATGGCACTGCCGGCTATCGTGAGCGCGAATTGGATATATACCGGAACGGTCGCCGGGAAGCGGGGGTCAAAACCGATATTCTGTATTCCGAAGGGCTCATCGGCCCGCTCTACGCATCGGTTGTCCGCGCCGGGTTCGGTTACCGTTTTGAATATTTCAATCTTACAGAAAGTATTGGGTTTATTGATGTTCCTGACGACTGGACCCATCTGCATCTGCTCGCTGGAGAACTGGAGTTTGACAACCTGGATCGGTCCAATCTTCCCAGAGTCGGCCACCATATCCAGCTTCGAACGGAGATCTCACCTGACTTTTTACCCAATAAATCAAGATTCGGCAAAATTTACGGCAGCTGGTCAGGCCACTTTGCGGCATCCGGACGGCTTTCATTGCAACCAACCTTGCGAGGCGGATACAGTTTTGGTGATGGCATGCCCCTGCACTACCGATACTATAGTGGAGGCTACCAGAAATTTGCCGGCTATCGGAAGGATGCCATCGCTGGAAACAACATCATATACTCTCGTCTGGCGGCACAGTACAGGTTTTACCGCCAGTTTTACCTGACCCCGGTAATCGATCTCGGAAATACGTACAACCGATTGAATATGGCCTTGTTTGATACCCCATTGAAATGGGGATGGGCAACGGCGATAAGCTGGAATACGGCATTGGGACCGATCGAAGCCATACTTATGGGCAGCCGGGATAATCCCGTACTTTTTGAATTTCGTTTGGGTATGAATTTCTGACATATCACCCACTGCCAGGCTCGAACACCTTGTCAGATAGCTGAGGATTAGCTACTTTGTTTGTAATCAATGACCTTACCAGGAGTAGCATATGAAACAACCCCGGATCCTCGTACCAACCGACTTTTCCGAACTCAGTTTGCTGGCATTTCACAACGCTGTTGCCATCGCCAGGCTTTTCAAAGGCTCCATTACTCCGTTTCACGCCTATATGCAGGTGAACGAACTGGACGGTTTCTACTATATGGGTGAGACAAGTCCGGAAGCCGATTTGCGAACCCTGGAAAAATCCCTGTATCAACGACTGGAAAAATTATCGGGAAAATTTGTGGAAAAAGAGTTCCGATCAGAACCTCTTGTAAAAATCGGCAATGCTGCACGAGCCATAACCGAAGCCGGAAAAGATTTCGACCTGATCGTAATGAGCAGTCACGGCCGTACAGGCTTTTCAAGGTTGATCCTTGGTTCCATTTGCGAAAAGGTGCTTCGTTCATCTCGTACGCCCGTTCTTATTGTTGAAGAGGAGAGCCGGTTGATGCCTCTTCGCCGCATTCTGCTCACAACGGATTTTTCCGACAATTCCATTTATGCCTTTGAGCCCGCCGCCGAATTTGCGGAAGCAACCGGTGCAACCATAGACCTGGTGCATATTGTGAGTTTTGAGCAATTTGACACGCTGGCCCAGGCCCAGCACGACAGTGAAGATCGCAAAGTCAAACTCATCGAGATGGCAGACAAATATCTTGGTGATCTGAAAGATCAGGTTAATACCGAGGTTGTTTTTTCAGAAAAAGCAATCCACGAAGAAATTGCCAGACTCACGAAGTCAAGGCCATACAACCTTGTGGTAATGTCAACTATCGGACGCACCGGTCTGGATTTCATGATGCTCGGAAGCACCTCCTCGAGTGTCCTCCGGCACGTAAAAACTGCTGTTTTAAGTGTCAGACCACTCTTGGAGGATTGAAACTACAATCATACCGGATTTATTGATAAAAGTCGTCTGTTTCAATAACAAGCTTATTTTAAAATATCTTTTACAAACTCAATAATAAAATCAGGCATATGAAAAACCTTAATATCCTTGTACCACTTGATTTTTCGAGCCTTAGTTTCAAGGCATTGGCGGCAGCTGAGGTTTTTGCTGAACTGTTTGACGGCGCAATCACCCCGTTCCATTCGTTCATCTCTATGAGCGAGCTGGAGCTTCAGGATCCCGCATCCAAAGAGGATATGACATCCGATCAGCAGGATCTGGAAAAAAAACTCATCGAAAAGCTTAATACGGAGGCCGCCAAACATATAGATTCGAAATACCTGAATGAGGGACTGGTTCGGATCGGAAACCCCGCTGAAGCTATTATTGATGCGGCGCAAAATTTTGATCTGGTGGCCATGACCACCCACGGTCGTACAGGATTTACCCGGCTCATTATGGGTTCAGTTGCGGAAAAAGTGATTCGCTTTGCTCCTGTGCCGGTGCTGGTAGTAGAAGAATTATCCAGGATCAAACCTCTGAAAAAAATCCTGCTCACAACGGATTTCTCAGACTACTCGATGAAAGCCGTACCGTTTGCTAAAAGTATAGCCGCAGCTTCCGGCGCCCAGCTTGATATCATCCATGTGATCAGTTTCGAGCAGTTTGGCAGTATTCCCCAGATTCAGGCAGCCACCGACACCAAAAAGAAACAGCTGCGTGAACTGGTTGAAGAACGATTCAATGATATGACAGACAAGGTGAAAGCAGAAGTGGTATCAACCCGTAAATCCATACATGAAAAAATCACCAGTGTTGCCAGGGATGGAGACTATAACCTTATTGTTATGGCTACAATTGGCCGGACCGGACTGGAGTACCTGCGACTGGGAAGTACCGCTTCCAACATTGTTCGCCATGTCGAAAACGCCGTCTTTACTATTAACCCTCGGCGGCTGAAAGGCGCAAAACCTGACTAAATCGGTTGATTTACACCTTGTCAACCCAGACAACCGGGTATTCACCAGTTACTCAATTCCATCGGAATTTCGTATTCATATAAATACCGGATAAATTATCTTGCAACGGTAAGTTTTTTGTTGTATACTGCACACATATTTTACACATATTAAATGTGCACCGATGGATAATAACCAACTGACCCGCAAACAGAAACAGTTCTTTGACTATATTGTCTCCTACAAACAGGAGTATGGAATCTGGCCGACTTATCGGGAAATTGCAGATACATTTGGGTTCAGATCGCCAAACAGTGTTACTCAAAATTTGCAAGCACTGCTTAAAAAGGGTTACCTGGTGAAATCGGAAGACGATGAATATGACCTGGCACCGGAGCATGATCCAAAATTGGAGGTTGCTCCAGCCGGCATACCAGTACGCGGCCTCATTGCAGCCGGATCACTTCAGGAAGCGGTCGAAGCAAACCTGGGGTCAATTACCCTGGAGTATCTTTTTCCGAATATTGATCGGATGTACGCCCTCCGGGTTTCGGGATCCAGCATGATAGATGCAGACATACAGGATGGTGATTTTGTTCTGCTCATCGATGATGACATAAAAAACGGTGATATCGGTGCCGTACTTTATAATGGAGAAACCTCGCTCAAGCACATTTATTACGACAGGAACGGACTCCGGCTCAAACCGGCAAACAAGGAATTTGAAGATATCAATATTGAACCGGACGTGTTCGAAGAAGTGCGGGTACTGGGAAAATACGTCGGCCACGTGAATCGGTCCGGAATCTACAGGCATGAAGGCCGAAAAAAAACCAACTGACGGCCACGTCTAAAGCTTGCGATAAGAATTTGTTTTTGCTATCAGCATTCCCGCTTTTTGCTCAATGACATCCTTTCCGGTATTTTTTAAACGATCTGAAAGCGGCACACCACGCTCTATCCGATAATTCGCGTTCTTTACCGCTTCATGCAACTGCCCGTCCAATATCCAGGCTCTTCCTCCGTCATGCTGAAACCTTTTTCTGTTTTTTATCAGAAAGGCCTGCTGGTGCAGATCAGGAAGTGAGCTTGCTTTTTTTTGTTCCGTAAAATCCGGCATGATTTAATTGTAATTTGAATCCTTATTTCCGTAAATGATCATGAGCATCTCATCCAACGGTTCAACTGCTATGTCACGTTTAAAATTACACCACTTGGCGCATTTTCCAAATCAGGATGTGACCACGAAAATTACCATTATTTTACTTTTAAATTTCTGGGAATTCATTTATCTTGGTAATCTTGATTTAAAACAGATTATACCACAATCCAAACCTGAAAAATATGTACGCGATTGTTGAAATAAGTGGGCATCAATACAAGGTAGCTGAAAACGATGTCGTCTACGTTGACAAGCAGAAGGCTGAAAATGATGCCAAAATTTCATTTAATAAGGTTCTTCTAACATCCGACGGAAACGGAACAGTTCAGGTTGGATCGCCCACACTCAAGAATGCGAAAATAGATGCAAAAGTCGTTGATCAGGTTAAAGGCGACAAGATCATCGTATTCAAGAAAAAACGTCGTAAAGGATATCAGGTCAGACGCGGTCATCGCCGGCACCTGACCCGGATTCTCATTGAAAAAATAACTGCTTAATTCTACGTAATCATGGCACATAAAAAAGGTGGCGGATCCACGAAAAACGGTCGCGACTCTGAATCAAAACGTCTTGGCGTGAAACGATTCGGCGGTGAAATGGTACGTTCAGGCAATATTATCGTCCGGCAGCGCGGTACCAAATTCCATCCCGGAACCAATGTCGGCATTGGAAAAGACGACACTCTGTTTGCCACGGCCGACGGCATCGTCACATTTCGCAAGGGTCGAAACGACAGAAAAACGGTTTCCGTTGAAGCCAACTGATCCAACCAGGCAAGACTTTGTAAAAGCTCTGATGTTTCCACCGTCAGAGCTTTTTTTTTACTTTTCAAGATGTATTTTTCAATCTTTACAAGCATATCTGATTACTCAATGCAACAGAACTAATCATGGCCACCTCCAGTCTTCCTGAACTGCCTGGTCTTCCCGGGCTCCAAACCCGCAATATCTATTGTATCGGAAGAAACTATGATGCACATGCCAGGGAACTGAACAATCCGGTACCTGACCGGCCGGTACTCTTTATCAAACCACTGGCCAGCCTCTCTTTCGATGGCGTAATATTACTGCCTCCTTTTATCAGCGAACCCCATTATGAAACCGAGCTGGTCGTTGCTATTGGCAAAAAAGGTAAAAACATTAAAGAAGAAGAAGCCCTGAACCATGTGGCAGGGTACGGTCTGGGAATCGATGTAACGGCTCGTGACATTCAGCATGAATTAAAAAAAGCATCGCATCCCTGGTTTTTGGCAAAGGGGCTGGACACCTTTGCCCAGGTCAGCTCCTTCATAGCTGCTGATGCCGTCGATGATCCACAGAACATCATTTTTACCATGAACCTGAACGGAAAAAGAAAGCAGACCGGTAACACATCCAAAATGGTTTTTTCTGTGAAAGAACAAATAGCCTGGCTTTCGCGCTTTGTTACCCTGCAACCCGGCGATCTGCTTTTCACGGGAACGCCGGAGGGCGTTGGATCCCTTAAGGGTGGAGATATACTTCAGGCCGAAATGACGCCTGGTGAGGTTACCCTTGAAGTCAGGGTTAAAAACATTATCTGACAAATACCATTTATTCTTGATAACCCCATCTGTTTTCACTGCAATGGCACATGTTGCTTTCAAACCGAAACATTGGACAATCACAGCTACTTTTGTTTTAATCGCCGGCATAATTTCAGTCATGCATAACACAAAAGTGGCAGCCCAGTCTCGTCCGGCTTTTCTTGGCGATGATGTTACCTACTTGTGGCCAACCAATGCCAGTCGGTACATGTCGTCTTCTTTTGGTGAAACCCGCGCCGCACATTTCCATGCGGCTATGGATATCGGGACCTGGGGGCACGAGGGATACGCGGTGTTTGCAAGCAGGGATGGTATTGTTCAAAGGGTCGGCGTTGGTCCAAGAGGCTACGGCAACGTTATTTATCTGCTTCATGATGACGGATCCATCTCTCTCTATGCTCACCTTAAAGATTTTCATCCACGTATTCGTGCTGTTGTTGATTCCATTCGATTCGTTGACTACTCGTTTGATTTTGACCGAAATATGGAAGAATTCGATCTGCGGTTTCAAAGAGGGCAGCAAATCGGCTGGACCGGTTCCACAGGTGTAGGTCCACCCCATCTGCATTTCGAGCTGCGAACACCGGAAGGACGTCCGTTCAATCCGCTTCTGGCAGGCCTCCATATTGATGATACCATCCCTCCTCAGTTTTCCGGGATTGCAATTGAACCGCTTGATGCAAACAGCCTGGTCAATGGATCCCCCCGTATCCACCGAAGCAGACCTGCACGACGCGGTGGACAATACCATTTCGGAACGCAGACAGTCCAGGGAGAAGTCGGTATTGCCGTCAATGTCATTGACCGCGCCAACGCCTCCAACAACGTCCACGCTGTTTACGAGCTGAAGATGTATGTCAACGATGAACTCTATTTTCACTCGCGTGCCGACAGTTTTTCGTACAGCGAATCGCGCCAGATGTTTTTGGATCGTGTTTACCCGATTTTGCGCAGCGAGAGGAGAGGCTATCAACGGCTTTACGTGCGCAATGCTAATACGTTACCATTTTACCAAAATTCAGAGCAAACAGGACGGCTGGACCTTCCTCCCGGTGACTATGCGGTTCGGATCATCGCAGCCGATTTTTTCGGCAATCGTTCACAGGCACATTTCTCCCTCGTCGTTACGAAACCGGAAATCGCAGAGTTCACGGAATTCATATCGTTTCCCGGAGGGTATATCGACAGCCGGGTTCGGGTCTTTGTTGACCAGGTGCAGAATGACGTAAAACCCCGTGCAAAAAGCCCGCTACCTGTTATACAGCCGGAGCCGGAGTTGAAGTTGAAATCGGCAACGGGAACAAGAGTGGGATCAGGATCAGGATTGGGATTGGGAACGGGCTACGGGCATTCATCAGAAAGCAGCCTGGAGCCAGAAATCGGGACGGGATCAGTATACCATCCTGAACATCCGCCGGCGGGTGTTATCTGGCACAAGAACTGGGTACGTCCGGATCCGCAAACTGCTATGGATGAATCAACCGAATGGTCTGTACGACCCTTGGGTTCGTTCCGTGACGAAATGCGCACCGTATCCTCATCATCTGCCGGTCTTCCCCTTGACCTGGCAGATCGGCTCGAACTTCGTCACGAAAATCGTGCCTGGGTGCTGCACCGCATCCGTCCGGAACATCCGGTAACCGTATATCACGATAACATGCGTATCTCTGTTCATTTCCCTATCAATGCCTTCTTTGAACCAATCAGTATAGGTATTACCGGTTCATACCCGGAATTCACGCTATTTCCCGACATCGAACCGTTCAGGCGGCCGGCTACAGTTCGGATTCTGCTTGAGGAAGAGTTACAGGATCGCAGGGGTATCGGGTTATATCGTGTAAACAGTGCAAACGGAAATTTGTCACACGTGACATCTCGGATGAATGAGGCAGAAAACCGAATCTCCGGCACCATCTCATCCGGAGGTCGATACACCCTGGCATACGACACCCTTGCTCCCGAAATTTCCAATCCTTCCATTGGTAAATGGAGACACATAGATCAGCACTATGTTACCGTACACGTTGAAGATGACCTTTCGGGTATCGATTACCGGTCTGCCGAATTTTATGTGAATGGCCGGCGAGGTATAGCAGAATATGATCCTGAAAAAAAACTGCTGCGGTATCATCATCCCGGCTTCACTCCCGAAAGAGTCAATGAAATCAGGGTAATACTTTCAGACCAAGCCGGCAACACCACCGAAAAGGCATTTACCGGTGTGCGATACAACTGACTTCCACACGAGCGTTTTTGGGCAAGGTTTTTACTGCCACAGCCTCCCTGGCCGGTGGTTCGACGGGAAAAAAATCCGCGTAAATTTCGTTTACCACGGCAAAATCATTCATATCAGCCAGGTAAATGGTGCATTTGAGCACATTTTCCCACCCCGATCCGGACACTTTCAGCACTTCACCAAGATTTTTCATAACCTGTCTCATCTGTTGATCCGTTTCCGGGCCAATCATTTCACCTGATTCGGGATGAAGTCCGATTTGTCCGGAGCAAAAAACCAGCTGGTCATAAATAACTGCTTGATTGTAGGGACCTATGGCAGCGGGTGCATGTGTGGTTGAAACCGTATGTTTTTGCATATGAAACATTGTTTTTTTTACGTTAGTACGCTAAGCTAAAAGAATGTTTATGTCATAAAAAACGATAGACTTTTCTTCGCCGTTACCAACTACGCTATGCACAATCTCTCATGTTGCTATAACAGCGAGCTATTCTTACTTTATATAATGAGCAATCTCAGGCAATAAAACACTTTTTTTCCAATATCAAAGTAATCAGATTGGCTTAACTTACGTTTTTTTCCAGCATGGAAAACATTTCCTTGTCATTATACAATTCAAACAGATAAACCGATGAAATATATTTTTTTCCCACAAGCACTTGCCACCATGGCCTTGATGTTTCTGGTGTGGTCGTGTGCCACCGATCCTAACATCGAATCGGCACGACTCGCACTGGTTCAGCAGGATTTCGAAGAAGTTATCCGGTCTGCTGACGCAGCAATTGAGGCCAATCCGGAAAGCGGTGATGGATATTATTATAAGGGTGTTGCTTACGCATCCATGGCAAATGATATGCCGGCTGCCGAGCGTCAGGAATATTATCAACTGGCACGTGAAAATTTTATTGAGGCCCGCGAGCGTTATCAGGTGGAGGAAGGCAAAAGCGATGAGGCTCAAAACATCAGTGATATCATCGTCGAAACATGGGGTTATGAACACAATATGGGTGTTCAGCCATTAACCGACGACATCATCAGCTCGCCGGAAGATTCGCTGAGGCTTTCGCGACATCACTTCGTAAATGCCACTACGATCAATCCTGACAGTGTCATGAGCTTCAACCTTCTCGCAGAAGTGAACTTCGCACTTGGCTATGAGGAAGAAGCGGAAGCCATCAGTCGCAAGATCATCTACGATATGGACATGGCCGACCTCTACAACTACTATCGACTCGCTTTCTTCCTCATTGAATCCCAGAGGGATCAGGAAGCGATCAATCTGTTGCTCGAGGCAAGGGATAAGTTTCCTGACGAGATTGAAATTGTTCAGGAAATCGCCAACTCATATTTGCGAATCGGCGAGACCGAAGAGGCGCTTGAAGTTGTTCAGGAGCTGATCGAACGTGATCCTGAAAACCCCCAATATCGACTCGTCTACGCAACCCAGATATATCAGATGGTACAGGAAATCGACGACCAGATTCGCGATATCCATGATGAGGTTTATGACATGAGTCGTGAAATTCGGCGAAAAGCACGTGAACCGGGTGCGGATCAAGCTGTCATTGAGCGTATGATAGCAGAAATGGAAGAGCGACAAAGCGATGCCAATGAGCTTATCGAAGAGTCGTTCCGCTTCTCTGATATCGCTCTTGAAGAGCTTCTTCAGGCAGCGAACAGTGATCCCGAAAACCCCGATATCCACTCCACTCTCGGCATCGTCTACCAAAACCGCGGAGCCCTGATGCAGGACAAACGCAATATGACCGAGGATATGGATGAAGCCGATGAGTTTGACCGTCAGGCCAGGGAATATCTTCGCAAGTCGATTCCTTACTATGAGAAGGCAGCAGAACTTGAGCCCGACAACCTGGAACACTGGCGATCCCTTTTCCGAGTGTACACCAACCTGGGTATGACCGAAGAAGCAGAGCATGCTCAGGAGAGATCAGGACTCTGATTCGATTCCCCGTTTATCCGGTAAATAATCCGGTAATATCAAATCAAACAAATCAGATTCGCCTGAAAACCTGCATTTTAAACCCGACGGAGCTTGTGACCGTCGGGTTTTTTTGTTTCGGAGAATGCTTTTGACCCGCTATGCCATAATAGTTATCATAGTGGATATTGGAATCCGGCCATTAATGTACACAACCAATTTGGGTATTCACGCATGAAATTCAATACCAGGACAATCCATGCAGGGCAAAAACCGGAAGAGACATCCGGTGCAGTGATGCCGCCGGTTTTTTTCACGTCAACTTACGCCCAGGAGGCTCCCAATCGACATAAAGGCCATGAATATGCAAGGGTGACAAACCCAACGCGAACGGCTCTGGAACACCTGCTGGCCGGACTCGAAGAAGCAACTCACGCATTCGCTTTTGCATCCGGGTGTGCTGCCATGGATGCCTTGCTGAAAATGCTGCGTCCCGGGGACCATGTCATTGCCACCAACGACCTCTATGGTGGATCCTACCGCCTTTTCACCCAGGTTTTTGAGCCATATGGAATCCGGTTCAGCTTTGTTGATATGAGCTCGGACGAGAACGTACGCAATGCTTTTACATCCAGAACCCGGATGCTTTGGATTGAAACCCCAACCAATCCACTGCTCAATATTGTTGATATTTCCGCATTGGCTGAAATTGCCGCCGGCCACAAGGCAGTGACCGTTGTTGACAACACCTTCGCCTCCCCTGCACTCCAGCAACCGCTTCTGCTGGGTGCCGATGCCGTAGTGCATTCCACAACAAAATATATCGGCGGGCACTCGGACCTTATAGGCGGTGCCGTCTGCACCAGCCACGATGAGATTTGTGATAACCTGGCTTTCCAAACCAAAACCACCGGCGCAATACCCGGACCCATGGATTGCTATCTTGCCTTGCGCGGAGTAAAGACGCTGGCGCTACGCGTTCAAAGGTCCTGTGAAAACGCCCGGGAACTCGCCAATTTCCTCGCTGATCATCCGGATGTCGGGGACGTTCGCTATCCAGGTTTTACTGCACACCCGGGTCACCACATCGCATCCCGGCAAATGAACGATTTTGGGGGAATGGTTTCCTTTTCATTGAAAAAAGACGACAAGCAGCTAGCCGAACGTTTTATGAGCAGCACAACGATATTCACCCTGGCAGAAAGTCTGGGAGGTGTTGAATCGCTTGTAAGCCACCCGGCGAGCATGACGCATGCATCCATTCCGAAAAAAGTGCGGGAAGCGGCCGGTCTGCGGGACTCGCTGATCCGCTTATCGGTTGGTATCGAAGATGCAGATGACCTGAAAGCAGATATAGAAGCAGCCCTTTCAAAAACACTTGCGTGAAAAATTGAATACATTACCCGGCAGATGATCCAGAAAGTCACACCGCTCTGGCAGTTGATCCTTATACTTCCGCTTTTTACAGCCGGATGTATCAATCCATTTGCCCCGGGTGAGCTGGAAGGCGACCCGATAGCTGACCTGCTGGGAGATCCATCCACTATTGAAGGTTTTTACACTCGCTTTCAGAAATCGTACGAACTGCGAGATACCTCGCTATATGGCCCGCTTATCCATCCGGAATTCACATTCACGTTTCGAGATGACGACCGGAATGTGGATATCACCTGGAGCAGATCGGAGGAGATGAACAGCACCTACAACATGTTCTCTCAAAGCTATGATATCTCCCTGAGATGGAACAACATTATTGATCAGATACCGATGAGCACGCAGGACGACTCAGCCGCAGAGTCCATGCTTGTAATCCGGCGTTTTAATCTTACGGTTATGGTTTCTCCTTCGGAACCACCTTTCCGAAGTGACGGCTCTGCAAGCTTTGTGCTAACCCGGCCCGATGAGACTTCCAACTGGCGTCTTGTTTCCTGGCGGGACGAGTCCGATATTTGATTCCGGAGCCGGCTTGCAATGGCCGGCCACATCCACCATCCTTCTAACTATAACCAAATGGAGCAGGTCGTCGTAATCGATGCCATGCGCACGCCAGTCGGGGCATTCGGCGGAGCACTGAAACCCCTTTCCGCTCCGGACCTTGGAGCGGTAACCATCGGGGCCCTGTTCAAGACCAATGGCCTGAATCCGGATCTTATCGAAGAGGTAGTGATGGGCAATGTGCTGTCAGCCGGCATAGGGCAGGCGCCGGGCCGACAGGCCGCGCTCAAAGCCGGACTCAAGAACACCACTCCGTGCTGCACTGTGGATAACGTCGGTGCATCGGGTATGAAGGCCGTGATCTGCGCCATGCAGCAGATCCAGACCAGCGATGCCAGAGTGGTGGTCGCCGGAGGTATGGAGAGCATGAGCAATGTCCCTCATTATGTCAGCGATGCCCGTTTCGGAGTAAATCTCGGACACGGCAAAATGGTGGATGGCATTATTCGGGACGGCCTGTGGGATGTATTCAAAAACTTCTACATGGGCAATGCCGCCGAGCTTTGTGCCAGAACGTATGGAATCACTCGGGATCAACAGGATGAATACGCGATGGAATCGTGCCGCCGGGCCATCGAAGCCCGCGACAAGGGAGCTTTTGATTCGGAAATTGCTACCGTAAAAGTGAGGAACCGGAGAGGCAGGGCGGATGTGATCAGCCGGGATGAAGAAACAGACCGGGTGGACTTCGGCAAAGTTCAGAAACTCGCACCCGCATTTGAAAAGGACGGAACGGTGACCACAGCCAACACGGCTCCGCTGAATGATGGTGCTGCCGCTCTTCTTCTGATGAGCGAAAGCAGGGCCGTGGAGCTCGACATTCCGCCCATTGCCCGGCTGGCAAGTCATGCCTGTGCCGCCCAGGCTCCCGAATGGTACACAACATCCGCCTCGATAGCCATGAGCCGCGCACTGGATCGGGCTGGAAAAAGTGTTGAAGATATGGATCTTCTTGAAATCAATGAGGACTTCGCCGTTGTGAGCCTGGTCAACGCTGATCTGTTGAAAGCAGATTTGCAGCGTGTGAATATCCATGGAGGTGCACTTGGACTCGGTCACCCCCTCGGCTGCTCCGGTGCCCGAATACTGGTCACTCTGATCCATGCCCTCCGCCGGCTCGACAAGCAATGGGGATGTGCCGGCATTGGGAGCGGCGGCGGCGGCGCATCGGCCGTGGTAATCGAGAGATTATCGTAGCTCCCCGGCTAATAAATCCAGTAACTTTAATTGACTTTAATAGCGCTTGAATGTAATTTACCGGGAACCCTCCAACAACAACGATATTGCCTATTGTGTTACTGGTTACAGAATCCGGGTTAACCGGCTGACGATTCCCCATAAGCGTACTCCAATCCGCTTTGCAGGCCGTGGGCCGAAAGAGACAAAGAGATTTCTTGCAACCCAACAACTTTAACCTGTTATACTCCGGTGTTTCCTGACACCAATCAGTTAATGGCAATACAAAGATCGATCATAGCATCAATTGTTGTATCATTACTGCTTTTAAGTGGGCTAATGTCCGCCGGCGCCCAGCAGTTGCGCGTGGTGAGTACAACGGCTGAGTTTACGGACTATGAGCTGATCAATGAGCGTCTGAACATCACAGCTCCTGATTACCTGATGGTTCCATGGCAGAACGGTGAAGCACGGTATCGAGTCATGCATCAGGAAATTGTACCGGTACAAGCCGATTCCAGTCAAATGCACTACGTCAGGCACCCGGAACAGTTTCTTATTGTGAGCCGGGATACTCCCGTGATCCAAATTGGCGAACCTGGAAATTCCCGCGGGACAATGGTAGTCCCGCTAACCATTCACATTGCGCGACAGAATGAATCGGAGAGCACAACATTTCAGGTAGTGCGCCGAATGCGCATCCGGGTCTTTGATAATACCGACTCATCGCAGCGTCCCGGCGACTTACCGGGCATTGAGAGCCCTACCTTCCCGCGCATGGATGGCTCCGCCGATGCACTGTCGTCCCGTATCCAATCCACCTCCGGTTCGCTGGCTTCCGGCCAGTGGTACCGAATTCCCATTCCCGACGACCATATCTACCACATCGATGCCGATTATCTGGAAGCGTTGGGAATCAGTGTTTCGGATATCGATCCGCGAAACATCCAGGTCTGGACCACACCCGGTTACGAACTGCCACACAGGAACAGTGATCCGCGTCCGCAACTTTCCCAAATCCCCATCATTGTTGAGGGAGAATCCAACGGCAGCTTTGATTCACAGGATCGAATCCTTTTCTTCGCAAACGGACCGAATCGTGCCTATTTCAAAAACGCTTTGAGTCAGTTTGAACATCGCCTGCACCCATTCAGCACACAAAATGCCGTCTTTCTTACCGTCGGTTCTGAGCCCGGAAAAAGACTGGCTACCACCCCACCTGCCGGCTCACCTGCACGGGATGTGAACCATTTTCGTGATTTTCGCTGGCTGGAGCAGGACCGTGAAAAATCGGAATCACGTATAAAATCGGGAACACAATGGTTTGGGCAGGGTTTCGACCCGGTCAGCTCTCCATCCCGGACCATTTTTACCGACACCCTGGCCGGTTTCCAAAACGGTTCGGATATTGAAATCTGGGTTTCCATGGCTGCACGTTCCACATCGGCTTCTCGATTCAGCTTCACCGTGAATGGCAGTACAGCATTCCCCGATCTAACCATCAGCGCCATCAACTCACTCACCCGTGCCACCGGCCTCTCAGCCCGGGTAGCCGAAGCACGCCACACCCTTACCGGCTTCTCACTGAACAATGACATCATTACCATAAGCGCCAATTTTCAGAATCCATCAAATGCATCACGCGGCTGGGTGGATTGGATTCGGATTCGCGCCGACCGGGCCCTGCAGGCACAGGGCAACCGACTCCTTTTTCATCCGCCGGAAGATGGGGATGGAACCCTTGTCCGTTACCGGATGAGCGGATTTTCACAGTCACCGATCGTCCTGGACATCACCAATCCCGTCCAGCCGGTGCGCCTGGACGTATCTCAGGATGGCAACAGTTACACCGTAATCCATTCCTCGGCTCAAGACCGCCGCTTTATCGCCCAAAGTTCATTCCGAAGTCCACCGGCAGGGCAAATCGTTCCGAATCAGGATATACGAAATCCTTCGGGCTATCCGGATTATGTAATTATTACGGCGGACGATTTTCTGGAGGAGGCGCAACGACTGGCCGAGTACCGCCGGGACCGGGATGGTCTCACCCCGGTTGTGGTAACACAAAGACAGATATTCAACGAGTTCAACGGTGGAGTGCCTGATTTTGTCGCTATTCGTGATTACCTGAAATACCTGTATGACCGCGGTGCTGCAGCCCAACAAAATCGTCCCGAATATCTTCTTATGTTCGGCGGTACAACTTACGATTACAAGGGAGTGATTGGCAATCCTGTGATGCGGAATTATGTATTCACCTACCAAAGTGAGGAATCGATCGACCGTGTTAACAGCTACGGCAGCGACGATTTTTTTACGTTCATGGGTGATGATGAGGGATTGTGGCCACGCACAGCAAGACCGGATAACCCTGTCAATCTGATGGATATCGGCGTGGGTCGTCTGCCGATCCAAAGCATTGAGGAAGCCCGGCTTCTGGTAGACAAGATCAAGGCCTACGAAGATCCCAGAAGCCGTGGCGACTGGCGCAGTCTGTTCACATTTATTGCTGACGATCACGCTGCAGGAAGCAGCAACGACCGTGATCTGCATATTCTCAATGCCGATGGTACCGCCGAATTGATTGACCAGGATGAAACGGGTATCCGCCTGGAAAAAATCTACCAGATCTCCTATCCGACCGAAAACACCAGCGCGGGTCCACGCGTGCCCCAGGCTACCCAGGCAATGGTCGACCGTATCAACGACGGTACCCTGGTCTTCAATTTCTCGGGTCACGGGGCGGAACAGTTCCTGACCGACCAGCGTCTGTTTACTGCCGATGACATCGGACGATTGACCAACCGCAACCGTCCGAGCATCATGGTCACTGCCACCTGTTCCTTCGGTCGTTTTGACGATACCGAAGACAATTCAGGAGCGGAAAAGATGCTCCTCCACCCCGATGGTGGTCTTATCGCAGCTCTGACGACGACACGAGTGGTATATACATCGCCAAATCCTGAAATCC
>SKXL01000216.1 GCA_007128425.1 Balneolales bacterium
TGGAGCATGACCAGCACGATTTTCATCCTGGCCATTGCCCGCTACCGGGGCGTCACGCCCGAAGTGATGGTCCTGGCCGGTATTGCCATCGGGTCGCTGTTCAGCGCGGGTGTCTCGGCCATGCAGTACCTGGCCACCGAGGCCGAGCTGGCCACCATCGTCTTCTGGATGTTCGGAGATCTGGGGCGCGCGGCATGGCAGGAGGTGTGGCTGCTGGCGCTGGTGCTTATCCCCGTCTGGTTCTTTTTTACGATGATGTCGTGGAATTACAAGGCGCTGCAGTCGGGTGACGAGTACGCGCAGAGCCTTGGGGTGAATCCGTTCCGGATCCGGCTCTTCGGGATGCTGGTTGCGTCGCTGGCCACGGCGGTGGTCGTCAGCTTTTATGGCATCATCGCGTTTGTCGGACTGGTGGTGCCGCATATCGTACGCCGGTTCATCGGCGGCGACGAAACGTTCCTGATCCCGGCGGCCGCCCTGTTCGGAGCATTTTTCCTGCTGCTGTCCGACACTGTTGCGCGCACACTGTTCACACCGGTCATTCTGCCGGTGGGAATACTGACCTCGTTCATCGGCGCCCCGCTCTTCCTCTTCCTGCTGCTCCGGGGCTTTGGAAAAAACTACTGGAGCTGAAAACCGAAACTACCTGGTCTCTCGAAACACTCGGCATAACCCGGTACCCCCCGCAAACAAACAGCACCCACATCCAACTGATAACCGCACAACAGCTAACAACACAACAGCTAACAACGCAACAGCTAACAACGCATCAGCTAACAACACACCTGCTAACGGCTTCATGCACATTACACTCCGCGATATCACCTTCCGATACGACAAGGATCCGGTCCTCAGCAATATCCGTGCTGAGATCGACCGAGGAGACCTGGTGGCGCTGGTGGGGCCTAATGGATCCGGCAAAAGCACGCTCATCAAGTGTATCAACGGCATTTTGACCGTCAGGGAAGGAGATGTGCTCATCGACGGAATCAGCGTGCATACCATTCCAGCCGTTGAGCGGGCCCGAAAGATGGCCTACGTGCCGCAGACCGAACAGAAAAGCGTACCGGTACAGGTGTTCGATGCCGTACTGCTCGGGCGCAAGCCGTACATCCAGTGGCGGCCATCGCGATCGGATTACGAGCGCACCGCAGAGATCCTGCAGCGGCTCGACCTGGAGGATGTAGCCATGCGCGAAGTGCACAAGCTCAGCGGCGGACAGCAGCAGCGCGTATTCATCGCCCGGGCCCTGAACCAGCAGCCTGAGATCCTGCTGCTGGATGAACCCACGGCCAACCTGGACCTTAAATACCAGATGGAGACGCTGGAGCTGCTCCGGGACCTGGCTGGTGACGGCATCACCGTGGTGATCGCCATGCACGACATCAACATGGCGTCGCTTTTTGCCGGCCGCGTAATGATGCTCAAAAACGGGACCATATTTGCCAGCGGCGGACCCGAAATCGTCACCGCCGAACACGTCGAGCAGCTTTTTGGCGTGAAAGTGCGTATAGTGCACGAAAACGGCACACGATTTATCGTACCGGACCGATTTTAGCCGGCAACGGAACCGAGGATTCTACAGCTGACAAGCTAAACGCATGGAATGTTTTGACACAAGGAAAAAACAACGAAGACCATATTGGTCCTGATGGAACCCGTCAACCGGTAAAACCGGTACGGTGGTCCGCATTTCTCAAGGATGTTCTGGTCTGCTCCCTTGGGGCGTATGGCGGACCCGAAGCGCATATGAGTGTATTCATGGACCAGCTCGTCACCCGGCGTAAATATCTGAGCGAGTCCGACCTGATCGAACTGCTGGCCCTGTGCAGCATCCTGCCAGGCCCCACCAGCACACAGACCATCGTCGCTGTCGGTTATCGGGTGGGCGGACCCGTTCTTGCGTTATTCACCATGCTGGTCTGGGCGCTGCCGGTGCTGGCAGCAATGACCGCCTTGTCTTTTCTCTACCAGTTTCTTGCCGTTCGTGAAATTTCAAGTGATATCCTGCGTTTTATTGGCCCGATGGCGGTCGGATTCATCATCGTCGCCGCGTTCCGCATAGGTCGCAAAGTCGTTACCGATGTCACCACAGCGTTACTGATGCTTTTTGGAGCAATCGCCACCTGGTACATTCGCGATCCGTGGATTTTTCCGCTGGTGCTGATCATCGGGGGCGCTGTCAGCATTATGATCGCCAGGGAGTCCGGCATTTGGAATCGGGTCAGCCTGAATCCTCCCTGGCAGTACCTGGGCCTGTTCGCTTTTTTCGCACTGGGTGGAATTGCCCTGGCCATCGTGTCCGAAAACCGTTTGATCCAGCTCTTCGAAAGCTTCTACCGGTACGGTTATCTTGTGTTCGGAGGTGGACAGGTCGTCGTACCACTCATGCACAGTGAGTTGGTCCACCTGCGAGAGTACATGAGCAACCAGGAGTTCCTGACCGGATACGGCCTGGTCCAGGGTCTGCCCGGACCCATGTTCAGTTTTGCCGCTTATGCCGGGGGGATGGCGGCACGGGACGGATCTGCCCTGCTTCAGATTGGCGGAGCACTCGCCGGCGGGATCGGCATCTTCCTGCCCGGACTCCTGCTTATCTATTTTATCTATCCGATTTGGGAGAATCTCAAGAAAATTCGCGCCATCCGCATTTCGTTGCGTGGCATCAATGCCGTGGCGGGCGGACTCATTGCTATTGCCGCAGTTATCCTTATGCAAGCCAGCGGGTTTCATTTTGAAAACATAATAGCCGTGGTCTTGTCGGTACTCCTGCTGTCGTCCGGAAGAGTTCCGGCACCACTTATTGTAGTCGTGGTGCTGGCGGCCGGTATCCTCATTTGACCACGTATTCTATCCAGTTTTCATTGTCTTCAACCGATCTTCACGAAAAGATGGTACATAATTATAAGGCTGCATTCTGAAAGTACCGGATACCTAATGTAAATAGTATCATATACACCGGAAGTCTCAGGAGCACCGAAAATCAGAATCACCGAACCATTGAAATACCAAAAATCAGGAACCCAGATGCAAGCTCGTTATATTCTAAAAAAGAACTCCATTCCATGTCCCATCTCTATACCTTGAAACCGGTCGGCACAGTCCGAAACGATTGCCACGACGCCCGACAAGCCGCAGCGATGCGAGATGCCGAAAGCGTCATCGAGGTGGACGAGGCCTATTCAGAGGCCCTGTACGGTATCGAGTCCTGCGAGTTTTTGGATGTGTTGTTTTATTTCCACCAGGCCGATACCAAATCGGGCGCTTCATCCTGGCTCCGCCGGACCAAATCGGGTGAAGAGCGGGGCGTGTTCGCTTCCCGCGCACCATGGCGCCCGAATCTCATCGGCATCACGACAGTCCGGCTCACCGGACGCGACGGCAACCGGCTTCGGGTAACCGGCCTGGACGCCATCGACGGAACACCGGTGCTGGACATCAAGTCATGCGACACCTCCCATCTGGATGATATGGCAAGCGGGGCTGCCATCCACACCTCCATCCTTAAAACCAATCCACGCATTGCCATCCAGAAGCACATTTTGGCCGGCAATACGGAAAAACTGATGATCCTGGCCGCGCAGATCCATGGGCACTACTGCCCGGGCCTGGCTATGGGTGTGATGGCGGCGGTCCATGCGATGCAGCAGCTTGGTGGTGACAAAACCGATCCGGGCAACGTCACGGATGACAACAATCCGACTGAAACCGGTGGCGAAGCAGCATCCGGCCCGGTGTCGGACGGACTGGAGGATCTGCTTGCGATCGTCGAGACCAACAATTGCTTCGCCGACGGGGTCCAGTTGGTAACCGGGTGCTCCTTCGGCAACAACAGCCTGATCTTTCACGATCTGGGCAAAACGGCATTCACCCTGACCCGGCGCAATGGCAGGGGAGTGCGCGTCATTTCGCGGCATGAGGCCCCCGATTACATTCGCGCATCCTTCCCGGATTTTGATGAGCGGTACAAA
>SKXL01000198.1 GCA_007128425.1 Balneolales bacterium
ACACGTCCGGTGGAAAGTGACCGTACGGTGCCGGCGTCTTCTCCTGTTTCGCGCAGGCCTACGGTTTCGGTGCCTGAGAGCGTGATGTAAAAACGGTCATTGTAATACATGCCCCAGCCCAGATACACGCGGCCATGTTCGTCCAGTTCTTCCGGTGTGGCTTCGATGCGCTCGGGAACAAACGAGGCGTAGTCTTCTATGGTCAGCAGAGGGCCGTCGGCATACTCCCAGTTAACGAGATCCTTGCTGTATGTCACACCCACTTCCCGTATTCCCGGAGAGTTTTCCGGATCGATGTTACCGAAGTATACAACCCAGCGATCTTCGTTTGGGTCATATAACAAATCACGTGTATGAACACGATGGGGTGTTTGCCATGATCTTTGGATCTCATTGAGAATGGGATTTTCGGGATAATCCGACCAGTCAAGAAGGTTATGGGTAAAAGCGATACTTCCTGAAGGGCCGGTGGTGAGCCCCTGTTCAAGTTGTGCCGCCCTCCATTCGGGATCGCGCTGACGCTCATCTCGTCCGGGGTGACTGGAATACAGCAATCCCATCTTTCCGCCGGGTAATGTAAAGGTCGTTCGGGCATTAATTCGGTTACCCCAAACCTGATCCTGATTCAGAACGGTGCCTGGAATTTTGTGCCAGGAATCCGGATCCAACGGGGGACCGGCCGTAAGGGGAGGGCCCTCATGGCCGCCCGGGATTCCCGAAAACACTTCAGACGTATTATCGCCCTGATCTTGAGATGTTACACCACGCTGATTGTTGTTGCAGCCAGTGACAACAGCAAACACCACGAGTCCGACTATGATCGGGAAAGCGAATGTGGATGCAGTACAGCCGCTTGAAACGGGTTTTCTTTTTTCTTTTTTTCTGAGAAGTGCCGGATGTGACATAATGTAAAACGGAAATACCATCTGTTTTAAACTTTGAGTTTGAAAAAGTTCTGATAATGTCTTGTCCATTAAAAGTCTTTTTTTATTAATGATTTATTCAAGTTCTTTCATAATGAAAAATCTACGGGGACCGTAGTAACGATGCTTTGCAACAGCTTGCCGTCTTCACACTGGTTTATGTATCTGATTACCCGTCACACATTACTTGATCAAAGTCATACTCCGGCTTTGTACAAACCTGTCATGAGCGGAACCGGCCAGAGGAATCGCTTCGATGCGGTAGTGATAGACTCCGGAAGCAAGGAGCAGTGAGTCGAAGATCACATTGTGAAGGCCGGCTGTGCGTTCTTCATTTACTATTATCGCCACTTCACGGCCAATGACATCATAGACCGCCAATTTCACACGAGCGTCAACCGGCAATGCATATTGGATGGTCGTTGAAGGATTGAAAGGATTCGGGTAGTTCATTCCAAGGTGGAACGTATCGGGTATGTTGTTGGAAACTTCGCTACCGGTGTGTTGACGTGTAAAAAACGGCATGGCATTGGTCCATGGTCCGGCATGAAGGTGTATCGGAGACAATCTCCAATGGTATGTGCTCAATTCATCCAGGTGAAATGGCAATTGGTAGTCATTGCCAAGCACAATCGTGTCATGCAGGATCGTTCTAAAGGAGGAGGCCGTCGAAATTTGGAAACGGTAAGCAAGAGCCCCGGATACTTCCTTCCAGACAAAGTCAGGTTTCGTCGATACTTCTGCCATCAGCGGGGATACCATGTCTGCACCTGTGAGTACCGGGAGTGCAGGTTGAATGCGAACCGGTTCAAATTCCCGGCCATTGTATCGGACATTGACCATCATATCCATGAAAGAATGGGATTGACCCGGGATAAAATTCGATGGAGCCATTATTGGAATTTCTGATATGCCACCCATGATCGAAATGCTCTGTTCTTCGGTTTGCCACCATTCCGGATCACTTTGTTCCAGAATCAACAACTCACTGTTTGCCGGGAAACCAGAAGTTATGTTGTCCGGTTCTCCGGTCAATTCTGTTTGCAGCTTCAAATTTAAGTTCGCACTTTTCCAGCCATCAAACGACCCGGCCAGAGAAACTTCAGCCCCCAGATCTCGGCGATCAAATCTGATGTCCTCCGACAGACTCTGTCCGTTATAAACATGAGCCAGTTTCATGGCCGTTTCGATATCCACCGCCTTGTCCATCACTTCCGACTGATACAGACCACTACCGTCCTTGATCAACGTCATTTGATCCACAACCTCTCCATCCGGATTTACGGCTTCCATCTCCAGTTCATTTCCCTCCACCTGAATACGGATCAGTACGTGCTCCTGCCGGCCGATCCCGCCTTCAATGACCGGGCCCGGACGCACCGCATGAAATTCCGATCCCGAATTCAGGCTTATATAATGCACCGGCTTGTTGCCGGCCGATCCCAGTGGCCACTTGCGCTCATAAATACGCCCACCGCCATGAACCACCAAATCAACGCCATGCTCCTCCATCAACAGGGCCAACTGTTTTTCCTCCAATGTCCCGAACATATTACCGCTTCCGCCTATATTCGGACCCGTATGGTGCCAGAAAGCAATCTTCCATTCGCTTTGGCGGGCCGACAACTCCTGTTCGGCCCAGCTGATCTGGGGAGCCAGGTCCCGGCTGAAATCGAACGCCAGAAATCGTATGTTGCCATAGTCAAAACGGTACCAGGTCTCATCGTTCGCCGGTTCCGCCTCAAGCGCAAACAGTGAATGATAGTTTTGCGCCAAACCTTCACTATCCCCGCTGCCAACCGGCCAGAATACACCCGAACGCAAGTACGCGCGCGAGGAGTTAAAATAGGCGAGCCATCGCTGCCAGTCCTGATCTGATGTGCCTGTGTATCCTCCGGTGTGAACAACGAAGTCCGGCTGTTCGGCAATCACCGCTTCGGCCAGTATCGTCTGCCGATACGAATCAACATCCCCGTCGGCCATAACCATGAACGATATCTCCGGAGAAGTGTCAAGCGGCGGAGCGGTTTTAAAACGTCCACTTTGCGACATTCCATTGGCACATTCTACGGTGTACTCGTATTCGCTGAAAGACTCCAGATCCTGTAGATCCACAAAGTTGCGCACATAATCCAGCGCTCCGGCCACCTCATCCCGAAATGACAGTCCGGACGCCAAAGATGCAACGGTTTGCTCGCCTCCTCCTGCCGCCAGGGCTACCTGTACCTGGGCCGTTCCAGCCTCAGACGGTGAAACCCAGGCAAGCCGGGCACTGTTCTGATCCGCGTAGAGGACATAAGGCGTGACGATAAAACAGGCGTTTGTAGTCGAAAATGGGCGTACGTCACCGGTTTCCTCCTCCCCGTTATGCCTCACAACGGCTTTGAACTCGTAGGACTTGTCGGGATCGAGTCCCTCCAGTGTCGTGGAAAACCGACCTGGTTCTTCCATGATTTGCGGGAGTGTCCCTTTCCATTCATGGATAATTTCTTTGACATACTCATTAAAACCTCCAACTTCGATCCAGTCACCAATCCACACACCTTCTTCACCACTTGTATTACCCCTGAACCTTAAAGTTATGGTTGTTATATGACCTTCATGTCTGACTGTCATAAAAACACCCCCACCATAATCACGAACAAGAGCACCCGGACTCACATCCACAAATCCCCAATCTCTGTAATTTTCCACAAGCGTCCATTCATGACGATGGCCATGTATCCACATGGGTATATTATATTTATCCCAATTGGCATTTAACCAGCCTCGTCTTCTGTGATCCCAATAACACGGTCCATCATCATTTTCATTTTTATACATCCTTCTCAGGCCCTGATGTGCCCATAAGATGGTGGGTTTATCAGGGTCACTGTCCATTTCATTCCGGAACCAGCTATCCTGATCCGATCTGAGATTGGTTTCTGTCTGGTATCCTTCTACTGCATCTCCGTCTTGCCACTTGCCGTCATCTGACAAGGCGATAAATCTTACCCCACCGATCTCACGACTGAAAAAAGTCCGGTCTTTGACACGTGATCCGTC
>SKXL01000200.1 GCA_007128425.1 Balneolales bacterium
ATTCCCGATCAGTTTACATTGCGAGCCCCCCAGATCCAGGAAATTCAGACAGCCACACAAGCTTTCAACGCCAAACTTGAGGCCAATGCCGCCAACTTCGGGTTTGTTTTTGTGGATATAAACACCACTCTGGAGACCGCTTCAAATCAGGGTATGGTTTTTGATGCGATGCGATTGACAACGGACTTCGTCCAGGGCGGTATTTTCTCGCTCGATGGGGTGCATCTGACGCCACGCGGATCTGCGGTTGTTGCCAACCAGGTGATCGGGGCGATCAACGAGGCGTTCGGTTCCACACTGTCTCCCGTTAACGTAAGTGCATACGAAGGAGTGCCGTTCCCTTGAGGGGCGAGATTTAATGCAGCTAATCTCTGATATCAACACGGATGCCAGACATCCAAAATCACGGCCAGGGAGTTACGAATGGTGGTACTTTGACGGAATTTCCGAGGACGGTGACTACCAGGTCGTGATTATTTTTTACGACGGATGCCCGTTTTCAACCCGGTACATGAAAAATGTGGAGAAGAACCCCGATGGCGAATGGTCCATGCCTGGCGGCCATCCGGCGATCAGCATCTCGCTTTATCACAAAGGGGAGACCATTTTTTACAGCATGAGTCAGTACCCACCGGATCGCTGTTCGTTTGACGACAAAAAGGCAGCGTTGACGGTAGGAGAGAACTCAATCCGCTATACAGAGCGTGAGAGGCACGGCAGCGACGGGTTTGGCAGCTATGATATCCGGATTAATGAGCGCCTGCCTTCCGGGGATGAGCTGAAAGGCATTATTACGTTTTCGGGCATGGATCCCAATGAAAGCCTGTTCTCTGAAGAAAAAAGGACAGCGGAGTCTGAGGGACGTAAAAAAACAAAAAAGGATAGTACCGGTACCCCTTCTGCGGAAACCAGGAGTAAAAAGTCCGATGGTGACGAGTCCGGGCACCTGTGGAACCTGATCTACCCCAGAGCAAATATGCATTGTCGCATTAACCTGATCAGCAATGGGTTAATCACCAGAGATCTGATATTCGAGGGAACCGGCTATCATGATCACAATGTTGGAAATGAGCCCATGAAAGAGAGTTTCCGGGACTGGTATTGGGGACGAGTGCACTTTCCCCAGGCGACTCTTGTTTATTACGTAATGAACAAAAAAAGCGGCAAGGACCACCGTGCATGGCTCATCAGTCCGGATAACCGCAGGCTCTTGTACTCACTTGAGCTAACCCGCCAGCGAAAGAAAAAGACCAACGGCTTTTTTCTGCGCCCTGCGCGTCATCTCACTTTTGAGGATAATGAGCTGAGCATAGAAGTGCGTCATCGTACACTTTCAGACTCCGGGCCATTTTATTGCCGGTACATGTCAACGGCCATACTGACGCATCCCACTCTGGAAACACAGTCTGCTTCGGGGATTGCCGAGTATATCCGCCCGGAACGCATTCATCGTCGGATCTACTGGCCATTGGTGCATATGCGGTTTCGGTATGTTGATCAAAAGCCGCACTGGGTTCAGAAGTCGCCCCGCCTGTTCCGCTGGACCTGGTAGCTGGTCCCTTGTTATCTACATCTGCATGGTCCATCTGGCTGGGTTCCGAATGCCGCGAATCGAAGCTAAATGATTTTGGATATTGCGCCGGCAAAAATTTCGGCGGCAACCGGCTGTTCACGAAGCCAAAGCTCGGGTTCAATCAATTCCAACTCCATCACCACCCATTCTCCGTTGTTGCCCCGGACCATATCCACCCGGCCGTAAACCGGCGGCGGTTCACAAACGGCTATAGTTTGTTTTGCAAGTTCAATTTGCTCCTCTGTTGGATCGCAGGGGTGCACTGCACCTCCGTGATCATCCTGAACACGAAAGTCACCGTCTTTCGGTGTTTTCCGAACGGCGTGGGTAAACTGGCCGTCAATGATCATCAGCGTATACTCACCCGAAGTCCGAATATCAGACAGAAACGGCTGGAGCATAAAGGCTTCACGGGAGAGCAGCGGTTGTACGATGTTCTGGATTGCAGCAGCGTTTTCCGAATTGACGCGATAAGTATGCCGGGCGGATCCGGATATGCATGGCTTGATGATCGCCTCCTCCCAGCCGGTTTCATCCAGCAGACGGGACAATTGGATGGTTTCTCCGATTTCAATGAACCGTGACGGCACCACGGGAATGCCTTTGGACGCAATATCGGACAGGTAATGTTTGTCGAGATTCCACCAGATGATGGAGGCATCGTTGCAAAGCAGCGTCTGCTGTTCCACTGTTTTCAACCAGGCGGAGAATTCGGATATCCGGTCATAGTAATCCCAGGTTGTGCGAAACACGGCGCAGCGAAACGCCGACCAGTCGACGCCATCGCCGGCCCAGTCAATTCGGACAGATGTTAATCCGAGCTTGTTCAGCGCTTTCTGCAGGAGTTCATCATCGCGAAGAATGTTGCCGAGGTACCAGTCGTCACTTGCGGCAGTTGAAGCAGTGTATCTGTGGTCGGTAAGCAGTGCCACATCGGCGTGGATGTGTGACATGTAAATCTAACTTTTTTTGGTGTTGCTTTTATTACATGCGCCGGCCACAATACGTCCGATCAAGGCCCCTGCCATGGTGGGAATAATCCATGCAAACCCGGCACTTGCAAAGGGAATGGTGTCGACGGCAAGATACAGGTAATCCAGCGGGATCCCAATGATGTCGAGCGCCTCGGGAATACTTGTGACAAGGGCGCCTGTCACCGCGCCGATGTATACGGTCCTTTGTGCCAATGCACCACCGGCGAGGGTAAGTACTATGAGTGCAATGGCAACGGGATAGACCATTACGAGCAGGGGAAAGGCCACGTTAACGATGGTAGTGACACCAACGGTTGCAAAGATGCCGCTGAATACTACGGTGATGAAGGCAATCAGCCTGTAACCTACCCGGCCTTTGGATAGACCGCTGAAATAATCTGCTACAGTGGCGGTAAGTCCGATGGCGGTGGTCAGGCAGGCCAGGCTGACGGCAAGTCCGAGAGAGATTCTGCCCGTATCTCCCATCAGGCCATAGGCAATTGCGGTAAGAAGATCTGTTCGTTCAACGGTTGGTGGATGGATGGAGCCGGCGGTTGCGCCAAGGTACATCAGTCCGCCATAGACAAGACCAAGCCCCAGTGCAGCGATACCGCCTGCCATTGTGGTCATTTTGACCTGGTCTTTAACATGGGTATATCCCTTGAATACCAGAGCACCGATGACAATTTGCGCGAAGACCAGAGAGGCAAGGGCATCCATGGTCTGGTAGCCCTCCCTGAAACCGCGACCGGTTGCGCCCTGCAGATCCATTTCCACTATAGAACCCAGTGGTGTGAAGATACCTTTCAAAATGATCCAGGCAAGGGTGATAATCAGGAAAGGGGTGAGGATTTTACCGATTTTGTCCACAACGGCCGACCGGTTCATTGAGAACCAGAGGGTGATCCCGAAAAAAACGACAGAGAATATTGCTGCCGGGAAGTCTGGCCAGGACGGACGCACGCCGAGTTCAAAGGCGGTGGCGCAAGTGCGTGGGATGGCCAGGAGAGGGCCGATTGCCAGAATGACCACGATACTCAGGATGAAACCGAACCAGGGGCTGATCCTGCGGCCCAGATGCTCGATGGTCCCGCCGGCTTTGGCGGCAGCCATGATGCCAAGAAGCGGCATTCCGATTCCCGTGATGAGAAATCCCAGCAGAGCCCATTTCCAGTCGACACCGGCCAGCAAACCCATGTAAGGGGGAAAAATAAGATTCCCGGCCCCGAAAAACATGGCGAAAAGCGCCACTCCCACAATCAGAACATCCTTGTTGGTCTGTTGCATCAAGCCATATGATTACCGGCATTTTTAAAATAGTACTGAAAGGAAGTAAATGAATTTCCCGGACAAATATTCAATTATTTGTGTTGA
>SKXL01000075.1 GCA_007128425.1 Balneolales bacterium
CCACCACGCCGCGGCAGATCTGATTCGGCCAGTACCATTCAAGTGCGAAACGGCAGCAACAATTCGTTCTGGATTGCGTAATAGGATTGAGAGCACAAAAAATCATCCCGTGTCACGCATGAAGCAGCGATTGTCAGTCTCATCCAACCCGTTTCTGGTTCTTCCGCTCATCGGATTGATCCTGCTTTCCGGGCTGACGGGCATGTCGGACGCCCAGGCACAGTCGCGCACAGAAGAGGCCAAAGATCGCCTCGATGGCCGGAGCGATGATCCGCCGGTGATCCGTGCCGCGCGCATCTTTCTGCACATCGGAATCGATGTGATGCCGACATTCTTCTATTTCCAGCCACTCTACGAAGACGAACCGCCGTTGCGCTATAACCGTTACCCCTACCAGAATCCGCACTATCGTGGCATCCGTACATTTGACGAGGAGCAGCAGGGACGGCGTGGCCTTTGGGACGTTCAAGCCACTTTTTCTCTGCCGCAAACATCCTGGGCCATGAAGCAGACATCGGTCAAAATCAAGCGGAACATCGGGTACTGGAGCCTGATCGGCGGTTATGAGTACCTGAAGGAGGCCGAAGCACCCTATGCCATTCACCAGTCCGAATTTCTATTTGAACGCAAGTTTCGCTTTGTCTCACAGGGAGACGGCGGTTTGCAATTCGGGTTGCGCACCCTGCATCTCGACGGGGACATCTATGCCGGTCCGGATATCGGTGTGAACCTGGAGATCTATCCCTGGCGTCCGTTTTCTCTGGGGTACCAGGGCAGCTGGACCTACACCACCTTTGCGGATGTCATCAATCAGCAGCTCGAGCTGGGATTACACTTGGATGCATCCCGCGTCTTTTTTCGCTATCGCCGGCTGGATATCGGCGGGGTGAAGTTCGGCACATTCACCGCAGGTGCAGGTTTCTACTTCTGAGGAACCTCTTTGCCGTTTTTTTATCAAACGCGGGATGAAGCCCTGGTTGAGCATCGGATTGAGGCCAGGGTAATGACAGGGAGCAGTCAATCTCCAATGGCCTTGCGGATGCGGTTAAGCAATGCTTCCACGGCTTCATTGCTATCAGTAAACGGCTCTATGGCAATTTCGGCGAACCGGTTCAGGTCCGCCATCCGGAACCGGTCGTACAGATCGCGCCCCATCTCGGTATAATTTTCCCGATAGTGGATGAGCTGATCGGTTTCCGGATACGGTGCACTGTTTGGGCGGATACGGTGTAGCAGGTAGAGTGTGCTCCGGGTCAAATCATCCGGCAAGGGCAGCTCGTGGGGTTGCATCCAGCGCACTCGGGCATCGGGGGCATAATGGGTGTATTTCATGCCGGGACTGCGCGGGGTGTTGCCGCTTAAATCCGTAAAATTGGTGGAATGGCTGGATATGAGCCTTACCGGTTGGTGCAACTCCTGCTCAAGTTCGGATTGTGTGATATGGCCTGGCCGCAAAATCGTGTAGGGCCGGATGGACAGGTCCAGGACCGTGGATTCAAGCCCGTACTGACACGATCCTCCCTCAATGACCGGTACTTCAGCCCCAAAATCCTGTCGCACATGCTCGACGCGGGTTGGGCTCGGCCGGCCGGACGTATTGGCACTCGGGGCGGCAATAGGTCCCGCTTCTTCAATGAGCCGCAAGGGGATGGGATGATCAGGCATGCGGATGGCGACGGTGGGGAGCCCGGCAGTAACTATGTCCAGCACCTCAGGGCGTTTGGGCAAAATGAGCGCAAGCGGACCCGGCCAGAAACGATTCATCAGTCGGCGCGCATCCTCCGATATCTCAGCCGCCAGTGATCCGGCCATTTCGATCGAATTGACATGAACAATTAGCGGGTTATCCGGCGGTCGACCTTTGAGATGGAAAATCCTGGCCACCGCATCGGCATTCCAGGCGTCTGCACCCAGTCCATAGACCGTCTCGGTGGGAAATGCGATTACTTTTCCCTTTCGCAAAGCTTCAGCGTAATTGCTGAGAGAGATGTCGGGTTGGATGTCAATCATGCCTGCTTAATACCGGTTTGTTAATTGCTGAATTGTTGAAATCGATTCGTTGTCTGTTTTACACTATGCAATATCGGTTATTGGAGAGTCAGCTCAAAGAATACGGCTTTTTTTTCGATAATTACATTTCGGTCGCCGATAATTCACCGGTGCTGTGTTAATCATAACGAATTATTAGGTTGAAACTACATGTAACTGTATACTATTTTCACACCGTTCATGTGTTTTCATATTCTTATTTATGTCACATGCCCAGTGAACCGCGAAGCGAAATGCCCATGTTGATTATAATCATGCTTCAGTGTGGCGGAAAGTCGCCATGGGCATTTCATGCTGCTCTTTTAATTCAGAAGCATCATCGAACTGCAGTTTGCGCAGCACCTCCAGAGCGGTAAGCGGGCCAGAGATATCCTGCACGACGAACCGCACCGACTTGTCTTTCTGCACCAGCTGGAATTTTTCGGGTCGCAGCGCCTCGAGCCGGCTCATCAGGTGCTGCAGGCCACCGCTGTCGTAAAAACGCTCGCCTGCGTCAGTGGAGTGATCCGGACACTGAAGCCACATCCGTCCGGCACGGATCGTCACCTTGTCGAGCCAAAGCTGTCCGGCCATGATCTTGATGCGTGTGGCGGCGATCAGGTTCTGAGCCGCCTCGGGGAGCGGACCGAACCGGTCGATCAGCTCCTCGCGCCAGTCATCAAGCTCTTTTTCATCCAGCGTGCCCGACAGTCGCCGGTACAGGTTTAGCCGTTCCACGTTGTCGGTCACGTAATCACCGGGGAGCAGCGCCGAATAATCGAATTCCACCGTGGTCTCGGGCCGTTCGGGTATGACTTCCACATCCTTGAACAGTTCGGAGAACTCGGTCTCCTTCAGCTCGCGCACTGCGTCGCTGAGGATTTTGTTGTACATTTCAAAGCCGACTTCATTCACGAAACCGCTCTGCTCGGCTCCCAGGATGTCCCCGGCTCCGCGGATATCGAGGTCGCGCATGGCGATGTTGAAACCCGATCCCAGGTCCGAATACTCCTCGAGGGCCAGCAACCGGCGCCGCGACTCCAGTGTCAGCGATTCCATCGG
Organism: Balneolales bacterium; assembly: GCA_007128425.1. Taxonomy (GTDB): domain Bacteria; phylum Bacteroidota; class Rhodothermia; order Balneolales; family Natronogracilivirgulaceae; genus SKNL01. Next base: position 3,091 of record SKXL01000075.1, read on the forward strand.
CGGTGTGATCAGGTAGCAGTACGCCTTGCGGTTCGACCGTCCCACACGTCCGCGCAGCTGATGCAGCTCCGACAGCCCGAAATGGTTTGCATGGTTGATAATAATGGTATTCGCATTGGCAATGTCAATTCCATTTTCCACGATATTTGTAGAAACAAGCACATCGAACCGGTGGTCGTAGAAATCCAGGATGATCTTCTCGAGCCGGCTTCCGGGCATCTGTCCGTGCGCGAACTGTACGCGGATGTTCGGCACCAGCGACCGCACCATGTCTGCGATCTCCTCGATATTCTGCACACGGTTGTGGATGAAGAAGATCTGTCCGCCCCGGCTCACCTCCTGCATGATGGCGTCACGGATCAGGCGCGGATCGAAGCTGTGGATCTCGGTGAGCACGGGTTGCCGGTTGGGCGGCGGGGTGTTAATTACGCTCAGGTCACGGGCGCCCATAAGCGAGAACTGCAGGGTCCGGGGGATGGGTGTGGCGGTGAGCGTGAGCACATCCACTGTGGCCCGCATCTCCTTGAGCTTCTCTTTCATGCTGACCCCGAAGCGCTGCTCCTCATCCACGATGAGCAGTCCCAGGTCGCGGAACGCAACGTCTTTGGATGCCAGGCGGTGCGTGCCGATCAGGATATCGATCTCGCCCTTTTTTGTACGTTTGAGGATATCGGTCTGCTGCGCCTTGCTGCGGAACCGCGAGATTACCTCGATGTTCACGGCAAAATCCCTCATCCGCTCGCGGAACGTTTTCCAGTGCTGGTCGGCCAGGATGGTGGTCGGTACCATGACGGCCACCTGTTTGCCGTCAAGCACAGCCTTGAA
>SKXL01000079.1 GCA_007128425.1 Balneolales bacterium
ATACGAAATCTCGTCGCCGCTCTTCATCCAGTACTTGTCCGGCGCCCACTCCAGAATTTTTCCGTTCCGTTTCTTGATCCACTGAAACTCGAAGTACGTGTTGGCAGGCAGTTTCAGCTGGATCTCCCAGGTTGGATACGATGACGAATCCAGCGGACCGATCGCCTTATCCGGATCCCACGATCCCAGCTCGGGAATATTTCCGACCACATAGACCTGCTCGCCGAACTCCGTCTCCACAAACACATCGATAATCGTATTTTCCGCCTCAAGCGACGGTTTCTCCGCGGTACGCGTAAGCCACATGAAACTGTACGGTTCCATCAGAATCTCCTGAAAGCTGAAATCCAGGATGCGTCCGCTGTATGTGTCGTGGAAACACCGCCGTTGCCACTCCACCGGAAGCAGTTTTGTAGGAATGTGCACCGGATCACGAGCAAAATTGGAGAGAAAGAGTGCCGAATCCTTCTCGCGGGTTCGCTGAAAACAGAATACCGAATCGATGTCCAGGATGATGAGCTTGTCACGCGAGGCCCCATGAATGACCGGCGTATTCCGGCGCGCTCTGATCAGCCTCCGGAATTCGTTGAAAAGCCGATGCTCAATGGTCCCCGGCATCTTGCGCAGCTCAACCTTGTCCCAGTCCATCGCCGGGCGGTGCACCCATCGGTTGTCACGCATCTTGAGCGGATTTGACAGGTACCGGTAGTCGTTGGTCTGACCGATCTCGTCACCCATATAGACCAGCGGCACGCCCTTCCAGCTGAAAATGACGTTGTGAAGCAGCATGATGCGCCGGATCGCGTCATCGATTTCGAGGTCCTCGGCCTCCACCATCGCCTTCTGAAGACCGGAAAGCGAGGCGGTCGTCCCGGAAACACGTGCCTCGCCAGTGTAGAAGTCACGCTGAAACGCGTATCCCTCGGCGTAGCTGTTGGCGATTTTGCCGGTATAAAAATCGGTGCAGAACATGCGTGTATGATGTCCATTCTGACTCACAGCCGCAGCAAACTCATCGGAGATACCCCATCCGATGTCGTCATGACAGCGCACATAGTTCACCCACGAAGTATTGCGCGGGGCGCGGGGCAAGCTCTTCAGCGATGTACGCAAAAGCCGGGTATTTTCGGATGCCAGGGCGTGCCAGACATGGCTCATCAATGTGGCGTTATAGGCCAGATCGCACTCCTTTCCTCCGAATCCCTCAACTCCAAGATACCGGACAATCTCCTGCGGGGCGACAATCGCCTCGGCCTTGAACAGCACTCCGGGCGAGAGGATTTTGAGCAGGGCGCGATAGGCGCGGAGCAGGTGATGCGCCTCTTCCTGGTTCTGGCAGTGCGTGCCCAGCTTTTTCCAGAGGTAGGGGACCGCATCCAGCCGGAGGCAGTCCGCCCCGGTATTCACCAGATGGATCATCTCCTCAAACATGGCATGGAAGACATCGGGATTGGCGTAGTTCAGGTCCCACTGAAATTCGTAGAAGGTCGTCCACACCCACTTGCCGACCTGCGGGTAGTAGCTGAAGTTGCCGGGCGCGAAATCGGGAAAAACCTCGATCAGGTGCTGTTCGTACATATCCGGCAGCGTACGGTCGTCGAACATGTGGTAGAACCGCTGATAGCGCGGGTGCCCGCTCATGGCGGCCTGGGCCCAGCCGTGCTCTTTGGCGGTGTGGTTCATCACAAAATCAAGCACCAGATTGATGCCCTCGTTGTGGAGAATGCGGGATAGCTTGCGCAGGTCGTCGTATGTGCCAAGCCGACGGTCCACGTCACGATAGTTCTGCACGGCATATCCGCCGTCATTCAGACCGTCGCGCGGCCGCAGCAGCGGCATCAAGTGCAGAAAGTTGATGCCCAGTTCCTGAAGGTACGGGATCTTCTCACGCATACCCTTGAGATCTCCGGAAAACAGATCCACATACAGAATGGCCCCCACCTGCTGCTCGCTTTGAAACCAGAGCTGATTTTGTTCCCGCTCCTTGTCGAGCTGCTGCATGTCTTTCTTGCGGTCCTGCAGCCCCTGGACAATGGAGTCAAAGATGCGAATCGTCCAAAGCTGCTGCTCGTACCCATCTCCGTAGATGGCGGTGTAAAAGCGCCAGAAATCATCAAAGTTCTTGCGGATGCGGGATTTTAGAAACGGATAGCGCTTGTAGTGAGGTTCGTAGCGCTCCATGATCTCCCGCTTGAGTATCTCGCGTTTGTCGCCGCTTTTCCACTCCCTCCGTGTGATATTCAACGGAATGTACTGCGATACGGATCTGGGATTCCAGGTTTTTAATGCCATAGGGTGATGCGTTATCGGGATCGTCGAGTCGGGTCGAATGAGTACGTTCTTGTAATACAGGACAGATAACGTGACGCAGGGTGTTACGCCGGTGCCGCCATGGCTCACGTCACGGAAGCGATAACCGCCTCGGGCAGCCTCGGTGTGGCTCCCTTTCGGGCAAAAACCTGTGCGGCGTACCTGTTGGCAGCCGAAATGGCCACATCCAGAGGAGACTCGCGCAGCAGATGATGCGTAAGTGCGGCCGTAAACGCATCGCCCACACCAACCGAATCACCGTTGGCGTCCGGGATATCAAAAACCGGCTCGATAAGATGCTGGTCCGGCGTTATCAGTTCGGCCCCGTCGGCGCCCTTGGTCAGACAGATGATGCGGATCTTTTTCCGGTCGAACAGCCAGGCTTTGAAATCCGTAACGCCGAACATTTTCCGGATCTCCTTCCACTCGTTCTCATTCAGCTTCACCACATCCGCCAGATCGAGGCTCGCTTCGACAATCTCTTCGGTAAAATGCGGTGGACGCAGGTTGATGTCTGCTATTTTGAGGCAGGATTTCGGGGTCTGCGCCAGAAACTCGCGGATGGTCCGGCGACTGATCTCATCGCGTTGCGCCAGGGTGCCGAAGCAGACGGCATCGGCCCGTTTTGCCAGGTCGAGCCACTGTGCGGTCATGGCCAGTTGATCCCAGGCGACGCCCTCGGGGATGGTATAGGAAGCTTCGCTGTCGTTCATGGCCACTTCCACGGTACCGGTCGGGGCCACATCATCTTTCTGAATATATGACGTGTCCAGGGCGTGTGATTTGAGGATGGACAACAGCTCTGCGCCGCTTTCATCCGACCCGACCCTGCTTGCCGGTATGCCCTCATTGCCCAGCTGGCGGGCATGAAAGGCCACATTGGCAGGCGCGCCGCCGGGGCGTTTATAATCCGGGAACACATCCCAAAGAAGTTCTCCGAGTCCGATTACAGCCGGTTTTGTCATATGTCTCAATATTTTGTTGCGGAATGTTCTGAAATACTGTTTCACCTGACCTCTGTGCAGTTATCCTGATGCGGACCTCCGCCGCAAAGATCAGACGCAAAGCTAACAATGTAACAGGACAAAAGGTAGAGATGTTCCGGCATTTATGAAACGGGGGATACGGAAATGAATCGGAGGAGGGCACAATTGCGTCGGTGGAGCCCACAAATGAAGCCCACAAATGAAGCCGGGAGATGAAGCCGGGAGATGAAGCCGGGAGATGAAGCAGGAGGGCACGGCACAGCTGCGCAGATCACTCCGATACAGATGCCGCCGGAGCCGACGTCTCTTCGGTCCGGCTTTTCCACGATGGAAGCCTGGCTCGCAGCCAGTCAAAGGCCGAGGTCAACGATACATAGACGATCGGGATGAAAATCAGCGTAATCAGAGAGGAGACGGCCAGCCCGCCGATCACCACCCGGGCCAGGGAAGCCTGAATTTCGCCACCCGCACCGGTGCCGAATGCAAGCGGAAGCATGGCGAGGATCGTGGTAATCGTGGTCATCATAATGGGGCGCAGGCGCAGCTTGCCGGCCTCGATCACCGCCCGGTACAGCGGCAGCTCCTGCTCGCGGCGCATCAAATTGATGTAATC
>SKXL01000175.1 GCA_007128425.1 Balneolales bacterium
CCTGATGCAACCAGGCGCTGAAAATCGTCGCTCTGAAGCAGTTGCTGGATTTCCGGGTTGTCCAGATTAACATCCGCATCGGTCATCTGGGTGCTTCTGTACCGGTCGGCACGCTCCACCCCATCAACACCGATGGTACCGGCCACATCACCCTCGCCTGGCTGCGTCAGATCCGAGGTGACGAATACAACTACGATCACTATTGCTGCAATTGCCAATATGGCTGCAGCTGCTTTTCCTGATATAAAATCTAATCTGGCCATAAAGCCCTCCGTTCTTAATTGATAGATGTTATTTTTCGTCTTGCTACCTGTTGCTTTTTTAAGTTCTATTTCATTCCTCACATGCGCTAAAACCGATTCGGGCAGATCAATTTTTGATTTCATCCGGGTCAGATCTTCAGACATCCGCAGCAGATCATCATACAGTGCCCGGGCATCCTTGTCATCGACCAGCATGACATGCAACTCACGGCTCTCTTCCGGAGTGTTGACTCCGTCAATTTCGCCATGTATGAGTTTGATTATTTTGCTGTTCATGTTATCCTCCTGTTAATGCATGCTATACCAGTTAAAATATTGTTTCTAATATAAGTACACACAAACCGATAAAAAGTTGGCGATATTTGTAAATTAATTTCAGACCGCACCATCCGGCAAACCGGCTGAAGCGTGATGACAATGAGATCAAAACGGACAATTGACGACTGGTGCACCTCACTGAATACAGATCACAGCGATGATATGGCAATTCCCCTGATTATCACTCAGGCCTGCACCAGAATCTCCCTTAGTTTCATCCTTGCACTGAAGAGCCTCGATTTTACTTTTTTCTCGTCCATCTCCAGCACTTCGGCAATATCCCGATAGCTGAGCTCTTCAAAATGCCTCAGTTGCAGTACGATCCGTTGGTCATCTCCGAGTTGGGCAATAGCTTCATGCAACCGGCGGTGCTCCTCTTTATCGACCATAATAAGATGAGGCGTCTGGTCGTCTTCCTGCGATGATGACACAAGCTCCATCTTGCGGGCGCTTCGGATATGATTAAGCGACTCATTGATGATGATTCTGTACAGCCAGCTGTAAAATTGATGACTGCTGTTGTAACTGGCGAGTTTCTCCCATGATTTTACAAATCCGATCTGGATAATGTCCCTGGCCGTGTCCGGGTCTTTCACAATGCCAAGCGCCGTTCTGTACATCGGCAGCTGATAACGCAGCACCAGCTGATCAAACGCTCCATTTTCCCCGTTCAGACATTCCACCACCAGTTCCTGATCGCTTTTCCCAGCCATTTCAGCGCAATTTAAGTGATAACAAACACTTGTATGCGAATATAGTAATCAATTACCGGCTCTCTCTCAATTTTTTTTTGAAAAATCTCCCCATGAAAACAGTGAAAAAACACCTGTTTGCTCAATACCGGGACTCAATCAGTATCCACAATATCAAAAACCTGGTCCAGTCGAGTGAACTTAAACACGTCCCGCACATGGCGGTTCAGATTGGTCAGCCTCAACCCCTCTCCTTTTTCATTCAGACGTTTGTAGGTCTGTAGCAGCACGCTCAATCCCATACTGGATATGTAGTCAAGGTCCGACAAATCGATGATGATGGTCGTTTGGTATCCGGAGAGCGCCGTCGTCGCCTTCTCTGCCTGACTCGCATCGAACCGGCCGCCAAGCTTTACCTCATTGTCACTAACCTCTTCAATTGTAAGCATGGGGTCACCCCGGTTACTGTTGACCTGCTCGTCTACCCGTATTCAAACCACCGGAGAACACCAACAGGTTGATGGTTTTGGTTTCATCGTTTCTGACTGGGAGAAGTTCCCTGGCTCGGATCATGGGCAATACGAGGCGGCAGGAATCCCTCCGGATAATGCGTCACATAATCTTCACCGAAAAGTCGGTTATGCACAACGGTATTTCGGTATACCTCCCAATCGAACTTGCCCTTTTTTCGGTAATACAGTGTTATGAACGACGAGGTCATCACGATGAAAGCCGAGTAGAGAATCGCAAGCCAGAGCATCTGGTCGCGCACGGGTGTGTCGGCAAAGCTCAACAGGATGATAGCGAACGAGACCGGCCCGTTCTGGATGCCTGTTTCAAGCGAAATGGCCCGCTGAAAAATTGGCTGTAAACCTAACAGCCGTGAGACCCAGAAGCCGAAGAAGAAACCGGCAAGACCCAGCCCGATGGCACTGACATAGAGCTGCCATGGTGTCCGGATGAGAATGTCACCGTGGCGCACAAACAGGGTTCCAAGCAGAAACAGGATTACGATAATGGCCATGAACCCGGCCGTATCTTCCGCTGTTTTGGCCCATCCGGGTGAAAATCGGCGTAGCACCATACCTCCTGCAACGGGAACCAGCACCAGTACCAGGGATATGATGATGTTTTTCGTAGGGATCACGAATTCGCCTGCCTCTCCAGCCGCGAACAGGGCTTCACTCAGCTGCTGCGTGAATCCGGTGGTATACAGGCTCAATAATATCGGCATCATCAACAGCGCCATAATAGTAGATGCCGTAGTCATGGAGATGCTGAGTGCGACCGACCCCCTGGAGAAGTAGGTGAACATGTTGGATGTTGTCCCACCGGGCAAACAGCCGATCAGAATCAGCGCAATAGCAAAAGCGGGATCCAGATCCAGCACGATGGCCAGACCGAGTGCAACCAGCGGCATGGCCCCGAACTGCGACATGAAACCGATGAGTACACCCCGAGAGCGGCGGGCCACCGCCTTAAAATCGTCTACAGTCAGGCTCGCCCCCATACCGAACATGATGATCAGAATCATGATGCCCAGCAGGGCTTCATCAATGGCGTACAGTAATTGGGTATCAAATTCCATAATCTGAAAATTTGCGTATAACCTGGAAACGGATTTAAACCTTTATTTCCTTGGCGGTGAACATCTCCTTTATGGTCTGCTCATACTTTTTTTCGATAACGTGACGCTTGAGTTTGAACAGGTTGGTCACCTCGTCACCCACTTTGAAAGTCTTGGAGAGCAACCGAAATTCACGCACCTGTTCAAAACGCTTGAAGCCCCCTGTACGCACCATCATTTGTCTGATTTCATCCCGGATGATGCGGTTGGCCTTATCGTTTTCGGCCAGATCCTGGAGGTTTTCGGCTTTCACACCATCTTCTACAAAAGCGTCCAGCTTCGGCACGATAAGGGCGCCGACATATTTCTGATCCTGTCCCACAACCATGCACTGCTCTATATACCTGCTTTGGCGCAGTTGCATCTCAATTGGTTCCGGCTCCAGATTTTCACCATTGGAAAGCACGATGGTAGACTTGCTTCGTCCCAGAATCTTGAGTGAATCGTTAAAGGTCATCATGCCCAGATCACCGGTCCGCAGCCAGCCACCCTCGCGCAGCACGGTCTTTGTGATCTCCGGTTCGCGGTAGTATCCTTTCATGACCTGCGGTCCGCGCACCCATATTTCACCGCGCATCCCGCGACCTTCATGCGGATACTTGCTGTTCGGAAAAAGAATTTCCTCAGATTCCAAATCAACAATGCGCACTTCGGTATCGGGCACAAGGGGTCCGACCGTACCGTTCACCAGCTTGTCCTCGGTGCGCACGGCGATAACCGGACACGTCTCGGTCATCCCGTATCCCTCCAGCACCGGAATACCGATATAGTTGAAGAATTTGTCGATCTCAATAGGCAGAGCCCCTCCGCCGGATACCGTAGCCTTGATCGATCCGCCGGCGCTCTTGCGCACGCTCTCAAGCACTGCAGCATTGAAAAATCCGTACCATGGCACCAGTATGAGCAACCGGATCAAGTGTCCAACCTTGAATATGGTCCTTTTTATCCTGGACTCCGACTTCAGCTGCAGGTCGTTGTCGGTGATATAAAAAATGGATTCCTGGTAGTAATGGCCCAGAAAATAGGCGATGTGAAACAGGGCTCGCCGGACCGGATGCGCAGCGCGGACATTGTCCAGGATGCGCTGATGCAGGCTCTCCCAGAGACGCGGTGCAGACCCCATGAAGGTCGGTTCCACATTCTGCAAATCTTCACCCAGGGTGCGGATGCTGGTGTAGTAGTTGCATGCCCCGCAGCTGATGGTGTATACCTCGAATACCCGCTCGAAAATATGCCAGATGGGGAGGATGGAGAGTACACGGTCGGTACAAGCCAGCTCAATGGGAATCACCGACATCTGTGACATCATATTGGAGTGGGTCAGCATCACCCCTTTGGGCTTGCCGGTTGTGCCGGAGGTGTAAATCAGCGTAAAGAGGTCGTCCGGACGGATTCCCTTCATGCGCTCATCCACCCTGTTGTCTCCTTTTTCAAGCTGCAAAGCCCCGATCGCCATCACCTCCCTGAGTGCGCGAAATCCTTCAAGAGGTTCAGAGTTGGGGCTCATCAAAATAACTTCCTGTAGTTCCGGCAGTTCGGGCCAGAGCCTTTTGATCTTCTTCTGCAAAGCATCGTTCTCGACGAATGCGACACGAATTCCGGCATGGTTGATAATATAGATGAGTTCATCGTCGGTCACATCCGCCCCTCGCGGCGTATTGACCGCACCGCTCAGCTGGATTCCGTAATCGGCAAGCATCCATTCGTATCGGTTATCACTGAACAGGCCGACATGCTCACGGGCTTCCACCCCGATCTCAATCAATCCGGCAGACAACGCCCGTCCCTCTTCGTAGAGATCACGAAACGTCACATGATCCCATTCAAGCGCCTTGACCCGTGTTGCAAATGCCGGAAGCGATTCGTAACGGTCCGCCGCCTTTTTATAAAGATCTGCCAGATTGGAAGCAATAATACGGGATTCCATAAAGCTGCTTGAAGGTGATTATATCCACGTGAGAATGTGGAAGTACTGCGGAATAAAGCGTGTTAATGATTCGCCTGAATCAGTAAACTGATTACGCTCCACCGTAATAAACCCCACAACCGTTGAAAGTGGACAACTCTTGTGTAACACTCGGAACGAAACACGCATTCAAAACCCGGTGCATTGCCCTGTGATCGTATCTGCGGACAAAAACCCGGCCAATAAGATACGTTTTTTTTTCATATGAACAATGAGTACAGATCAGCTGCAGGACGGCAACATGGAACCGGAACGCACATGTGCCAATCCACTACATATTCTTTTTACCACCTTCTGTTTTATTATCTGAATCATCGCCAACGTTCGGTTCCACAGCTTCGTATGGCGCCGGAATCCAGAAAAAGAAGGTCGATCCCACTCCAAACGAACTCTCCATTCCAAGATGGCCACCCATCTGCTCTACCAGCTGGCTCGATATGATGAGGCCCAGACCGGTGCCCCCAAACCTTCTGCTGATGGAGGAATCCACCTGTGAGAACGCCTGAAATAGCTTCTTTCGCTGCTCTTCGGTTATACCGATCCCGGTGTCTCTGACATGAAAAAACAGCTTTCCGGTCTCACTGTTTATGGATTCGAAGCCTGCCGTCAGCTCCACCTCACCATCCTCTGTGAATTTCACCGCATTATTAAGCAAATTCATCAACACCTGCTTCAGTCGTACCGGATCGACATCTGCAAAACGTGGAAAGTCGGGCTGGATTTCGTAGAAAATCCGCAATCCTTTCTTTGCTGCCTGGTATTCCATAATAGCCATCGTCTGCTCCACCAGATTGATGACATCGGTTCGGGTCGGGTGCAGCTCCATTCGCCCGGCTTCAATGCGGGAAAAGTCAAGTATATCGTTGATAATGCCCATAAGCACGTTCGCTGAAATGCTGACATTTTCCAGGTACATCTTCTGGATGTTGTTCATGGGAGTCGCCTCCAGCAGGTCGGTAAAACCTATGATGCCATTGAGGGGCGTTCTCAGCTCGTGGCTCATATTGGCAAGAAATTCACTTTTTGTCTTGTTTGCCGCCTGCGCCTTATCCTTTTCCACGATAAGCTGACTCTCCAGCTCTACCCGCCTTTTCATGTTTACCAGCATATCGGCATAAAGACGCAGAAGCGATTTTTCCCTGTCGGTATAGTCGTAAAACTCCCTGACAGAATCGAAACCCACAAATCCAATGCACTTATCCCCTTTCATCAAGGGCAGCGCTATGAGACTTTTTATATCCTGGGCCATCAGATGGTCTCGAAGATACTCCCCGTCAGGTATGGATGATACATCCGGAATATCCATTGGCTGACCCTTTTTATGGACTTCGATAAGAGGCATCAGCAGTTCGAACGGCACCCGCTGCATTTGCGCAATCTGCGGCGTAACACCCCTGGCACACCATTCATGCGTATTCCGACAGAATTGGCGGTCCCAGTCGTACTCAAATATGTAAACCCGGTCGGCTTTGGCAAACGCAGCCAACTCCTTCAATGATTCCCTGATGGTCCCCTCCATCCTCCCAAGTGGAATATTGATGTAGTTGGAGGCAATTTTCATTAGTATTTCCTGCAGATCCGATTGTTGACGCAGCTCTTCCTCCGTACGGTTCCGATCCAGTATTAAACCCACCTGCCTGGTAAAAATCTCAACAAGTGTTTCATTTCTCAGTTGCTCATTTTCCGGCATAATGATGGTGAAGTGCCCCAGCAGCCGATCGTCTTTCATAACTCTGGCCAGAGCAATCTCCCCGGTTGAAACAGCTTTTCGGAGCCGGTCGATCTGTTTTTGTGACAAATTGACTCCATGCAGGTCACCGATACCCCCCAGACGAACGATCCCCTTGCCGGATGCCCGGTTCATCAACTCATGATCCGGAAGCCATTTTCTTTTTCGCACATCGAATCCCAGTGCCTTGCCGGCCGCATCAAATTCCTTCCCGGATCCGATTGCTGCGGCGACAGTCAACTCCTTTTCGTTCGGATTGATGACGTTCAAAATGACGCCTTTCGCACCCGTTATTTCGGCAAGTGTCTCCACAAGACGCTCGTAATCGGTTTCTCCTACCTTCTGCTGGAGAAAATACTGGGTAGTCTGGGCAATTAGCTTCTCTTTGGTGATATCAAAGATAAAGGTACTCAGATAGCCTTTTCTTGTGCTCTGAACCTCCAAATTAAACCAGCGATTGAGTGTCCGGGAGTGCAGTTCAAAACTTTTTTTATTACCGGTGGCAGCCACTTCTTCAAAGAAGGAAAAGTAATCCGGGTCCTTGAATCCAGCATGGGGAAAAATTTCCCTGACAAGCTTGTTGACCATATCCTTTTTTTTCAGTCCCGTGAGCTCACTGAATGCCTGGTTCACATCCAAAATGTGATAATCGACAGCCTTGCCCTTGTCGTCATAAACCGGTTTATGATGGACAAATGCGAAAGGCGCCTGATCGACTAAATATTGATAATCGCTCGAAGACATTGTCTTGCAACATGTTCAATTCACTATATACCCCAAAGCTAAGACTCAAGTTACACAAATCCGGATACGCTTCATAAAAATATAAATACGATGCCGTTCAGATATATTTCCGTAGAATCTCGCGGTCCCAAATTTTGCTGAATATGCGACGCCCCCTTTCATAGGCATCCAGCGTAGCATGGACACGAAACATTCTGGCTGTACATGTGAGTACCGTTCGGGTAACGGTCTCGATTTCCCAGTCTCCTCTTTTCAATCGGCGAACTGCCCGGACTTCGCCATTGGGCGACTCGAACTTATCCAGTAAATACCGGTACCACTCTTCCGTGTATTTCGTGATCTCGGTTCCCGTATCTTCCTGCCGCACAGTTCCTTCGTCATCAGTAACATGAAGAGTGGACTCTTCACTGGCCAGATCCCGGATAATAACCCAGTTATGATTCGCCGGTTTGAGTACCGTCGTAACAAAACCTCTTGCCGCCTCAGATTCCTCGAAATCGACCATCTGGTCCTCTGATGCAGCAACATTCACACGTACCGGCAACTCCAGCTCGCTTTCATCGGGATAGATCATGAGTCGGGCCGGTTCAGGCGGTGGCCAGGCCATAGGCCAATAGGAGGTGGATACCGCTATCCGCAACCTGTGGCCCTTGGGGAAATGTTGTGCCACATCATTCAGCATAATCGTCACGTTCTCCATTTTCCCGGGCTCAAGGTACTCGGGGTATTCGTAACTCCGTCGATAACACAAATTGAGCAGGCCATAGGTAACCCGAGTGGCTTTGTCATCTTCTGCAATATCGGACAAACGGACCGCAATCATGGCAACAGGTTTTCTGGATGAAAGTGTAAGATGCAGTTTGGGCGCTCCAAGAATAATCAGATCCTCATCCAATGGATCGCTGTCGAAAACCAGAGAACCACCGTCTTCCTCTCGCTGGTCGTATGGCAGATCCGGCCCCTTGCTGAAGGAACACCATTTACCGGCAAAAAGTCCGACACTCAATGGCGACTGAATGGTCTGCGGACCGTTTTTTACGGAAGGCTGAGCTCCGGGTCGCAAAATCTGTCCATTATCCAGGGGAAATCGTTCTTGTTTGATGTTGGAAGACGGCCAGGTGGGTTCGGCCACCCAATAGCCCGGCCGTTTTTTATAGACGGCGCGTGGCTTGACCGTCTCCTGCATCCATACACGCAGATCCGGTTCTTTTTCCAACCCCCTGTCCCAACCCTTCAGATACTGGTCCCACCATCGCAGACACTCCTGAAGAAAACCGATCTGGGGTCCCGGCGCTGCCTCGTGCGGATAGATGTGACTCCAGGGTCCAATCAGGCCCTTGCAGGTCACCTTGAGGTTCTGTACCAGACGAAAAACCGCGTTGGAGTATCCGTCAGCCCAGCCACTCACGGCGAAGACCGGCACCTGAATGGCTTCGTAATCCTCACAGACGGATCCATGCTTCCAGTAGTCATCCCGATTGGGATGCCGCATCCAGGTTTCGACCCAGAGTCCGCTTCCCTCCAGCCGATCCAGCCACATATCGCGCCATTTATCACCCACGTTCGCGGGATCTGGCGGAAGAGAGTTGAAGGCAAACATGGTTGAAGCCCAGGAAAGGTTGTCATTGAGCAGACAACCGCCCATGTAGTGCACATCATCGGCATAACGGTCGTCGGTGGAGCAGAGGCTGATCACAGCTTTAAGCTGGGGTGGACGCATGGCTGCGATCTGCAGTCCGTTGAAACCGCCCCAGGATATGCCGATCATCCCCACTTTGCCGTTGCACCAGGGCTGATCCTCCAGCCATTTGAGAATGTCGACGCCGTCGTCGAGTTCGGTTTGCAGATATTCGTCCTTGAGCACGCCCTCTGAATCGCCACTTCCGCGCAGGTCAACCCGTATGGATGCGTACCCGTGCGCGGCAAAGTAGGAATGCACCTGCGTATCACGTGAGCGTTTGAGATCGCGCTTGCGATAGGGGATGTATTCCAGGATGGCCGGAACCGGATTCGTCCCGGCGTCCCGAGGCATCCATATCCGGCCCGACAGCCGGCATCCGTCTCTCATGGGAATCCAGGTATGTTCCACGGTGGTGATGGGACGAGGCAGTTCAGCAGGTTTGACTTTATTCATATGCTGTTTTCAAGTATGATGCAGGTGGCATAGGAAGATATTCCTTATTCTCTTTTCTTGTGTCATCACGTTCTGCTTAAAATCAGGCTGTTAACCCGCATTATAGAGACAAATTTATTAGAATTTTTGGTATTTTTCTTAATGCTATCAGATGTCGGCCAAACAATCAGTGTAAATAAAACTATGAGCAAAAAACAGGTATTTATCATCGGTCTGGACGAGTTCAATCTCAAGAAACTTAAAAAACTTCCCGAAGCCGGTGAGTGCGCATTCCACAGCGCGCTGGATATATCAGAGATACGCAATGTGGAAAGATACGATATGAAGAAACTGGTCGATTTGTGCTTTGAGCGGATCGACAACCACGGACAGATCGATGCCATCGCCTCCTATTATGACTTCCCGGGCACAGTACTGGTCCCGGTCATCGCACAGAAATACAACCTTCCCGGTCCGAGTCTGGACAGCATTCTCAAATGCGAGCATAAATTCTGGAGCCGTATGGAACAGCAGAAGGTGATTCCGGATCATATTCCGCTGTTCAAGGCCTTCGATCCGTTTGATGACAAGGCGTACGACAAACTGGAGATGATCCCGCCGTTCTGGATCAAGCCGAACAAGTCCTTTCGATCCTTTCTTGCTTACCGGATCAGCAGCGAGTCCCATTTTTACGAGAATCTGAAAACCATCCGGAAACACATCGACTTCATGGTGAAGCCGTTCCAGGAACTGATGCAGATGTACGACATCCCCGAGGAGGTTTCAGAAATGAAGGAGACCTGTATCGCCGAGACCATGATCTCCGGCCACCAGTGCACCCTGGAGGGCTATGTGTACAATGGTAACGTGGTTTCGTACGGAGTGGTGGATTCCCTGCGCGAGGAAAACCGCTCTTCCTTCTCACGATACGAGTACCCGTCCGTACTCCCCCAGGAAGTGCAGTTCCGTATGGCCGATATCACCCGGCGGGCCATCCAGCAAGTCGGAATGGATAATTCGGCGTTCAATGTGGAGTTTTTCTACAACCAGACCGCCGATGAAGTCTACCTGCTGGAGATCAACCCGCGCATTTCGCAGGCCCACACCGATATATTCGAGAAAGTGCACGGTGTTTCGCACCATTCCGTGATGCTGAACCTTGCCCTGGGGCGCAAGCCGAAGACGCTCTACTACCATGGCGAGTTCAACAAGGCGGCGCATTTCATGCTTCGTACTTTTGAAGGCGGCCTCATCAAGAAAGTGCCGACGAAAAACGAGATTGCCATCCTCAAAAAATTCATTCCGGGTCTGGAGGTGAAGATACCGGTCAAAGAGGGCACACACACCTCAGATATGCAGGGGCAGGACAGCTACAGCTTTGAATTGGCCAACATCTTCATCGGCGGACGGGACCAGGCCGAGTTGGTGGAAAAATACAACAAATGCCTGGAAGGACTCACCTTCGACATCGAGTATGACCAACAGGTGCATCTGCATTGACCTTGCGACGGCCGGCATCGCATTTGCATCACTCCGTCACCGGACACCATAACATAATCTGCATCAAGCCTGACCTCTATTTCGTGGACACCTGTTCCATGACACGGGTCATCCGGCTTACGAATTCGCCTGGTGATTCCAGTTCGCCCTGGATCAGGCGGGCACCGTCGTAGAGCTGGCGCGCCATCAGCCGAACCATCTCGTCGTTTCCTGCCTCCTGCAGCCGGCTCATGTTACGTATAACCCGGTGCGAGGGATTGATTTCAAGCACCCGCTTTGACGGAACCGTATCCTGATCCATCATTTTCATCATGCGTTCCAGATGGCTGTCCATGCCCTCTTTTCCGACGGTGAGGGTGGCAGCGGAATCCACCAGGCGTCGCGAAGCAACCACATCCTCCACCCGGTCTCCGGCCTCTTCTTTGAACACCGCAATGAGCTTTTCGAGTGCATCACCCGAAACCCTGTCCTTTTGTTTCTCATCATCCGGGTCATCTTCAAGATCCAGATCCGCTTTCTCAATGCTTTTGAGTGGTTTTTCTTTGTATGACCCAATACCCGGCACGACAAACGCATCCACCGGATCAGCAAGCAGCAGCACCTCAATCTCTTTCTTGCGGAAATACTCCAGCCGAGGGTCCCGTTTCAACTCCTCCAGACTGTCTCCCGAGAGATAGTAGATCTCTTTTTGAGAATCCGGCATCCGCTCAACATATGACTTGAGTGAAAACATATCCTGCAAGGCTGTCTTCTCATCCGTCTTGTTGCCGGTCCCGGAATCACTCTTTCCGGCCCCGGCGCCACTCTTTTCAGTTTCAACATCACTCTTGCCGGCCCCGGCTTCCACACTCTGAGTGCTGTAAAACCGCAATAACTCGATAATGCGATCTCGGTTTGCGAAGTCGGAGTTGAGCCCGGATTTGATAAGCGGTCCAAACTCATCATAGAAAGTGCGAAATTTATCCGGCTCGCTTTCCGCCCAGTACTCGATCATGCCGAAGATCTTGTTCACCAGCACCTCACGGATTTTGGTCATCACAGGGGAGTACTGGGTTACTTCGCGGGATACGTTGAGCGGCAAATCCTCGCTGTCCACAACCCCCTCCACGAAGCGCAGATATTCGGGCAGCAGTTCCTCGCAATTCTCCCGGACAAACACCCGGTTGGAGTAGAGCTGAAGCGACTTCAGATTTTCTGTCCGGAAGAAGTCCGGCTTCGCCTTCTTTGGTACGAAAAGAAGCGCCTTGAAGTTGATTCGGCCCTCCATGGAGAGGTGGAGATGGTCCATCGGCTCCTGAAAGTCGTTGCTGATAAACTGGTAGAACTCATTACGCTCCTCCTCGGTGACCTCGTTCTTGTTCTTGTGCCAGACGGCTCCGCGTGAATTGACCTCCTCGCCATTTACCAGGATGGAGTAATCTACAAAATTGGAATACTTTCGGATGAGTTGTTTGATGCGCTCCACCTTCGCATACTCCTTGTGCTCATCTTTGAGACGGAATGCGATGCGTGTTCCCCGTTCGGTTCGGCCGCTCTCTTCAATCTCGTATGTGCCCTTTCCATCAGAAATCCAGATCCATGCTTTTTCCTCCGGATCGGCATGACGTGTTTCCACTGTGATCTGCTCGGCCACCATAAACGCCGAGTAGAAACCGACCCCAAACTGACCGATCAGGTTGCCGTCCAGCTTGTTTTTCTGACTCTTGAGCTGCCTGATGAACTCCATGGTACCGGAGCCGGCAACGGTGCCCAGTCGCTCGGTCAGATCTTCGAAATTCATGCCGATGCCGGTGTCCTCAATGGAAAAAGTCTGCTCCTTTTCATCCACTTCTATCTTGATGCGCGTTGGCAACCTGGGCGACTGAACTTCTTCTCCGGTTACCTGTTTGAACCGGACTTTGTTCAGCGCATCTGACGAATTGGATATCAGTTCGCGCAAAAAAACTTCGGGATTGGTATACAAGGAATTAACGATCAAATGAAGCAGCTGCTTCATTTCGGCCTTGAATTCATATTGCTTCCGTGATGTTTTTTCCATAATGCTGTAATAATGGTTTACGTTGTTATTCTTTTTTTGTGAACTCGACTTCCCTGGCGCGACCAGTGGAAACGACAAAACCGGTGATACTGTTTTCGGCATCACGCAGAAACACGAAATCCCATGAGCCTGCGCGCCATTTATCATGAGCGTCCTCGCTCATCACCCCTTTTGGTGAGAGTCTTCGGGTGAGTTTCAGGGATCCATCTTCAACCGTCAGCTTGTAATCAACCAGCAACTCCTCGTTGTGATATGTGCCGCTGTAGGGCATGAGAAAAGCTTCAAAAGCATCCTTAAGAAGAATTTTTGCCAGTTTTTGATTCTTTTCGCCAGGGTCGGCGTCTTCGCGGTTGCAGAGAATGAGTTGCGATAGCTCGTGGTCCGGAAAACGCCGTACATCGGTTTTAAAGCCCATGAAACTGCCGGAATGTCCCACCATTCGAATACCTTGCCAGGTTGTAATATCCAGTCCCAAAGCGTAGTCAAGCGTATCGTCACGGACAACCTCCCTGGTTGTCATGAGTGTTTTGAGCTGATCGTACTCCGATGGCAAGTCATTGTTGCCAAACCAAAAAGACTCCCAGTGCTTCCAATCTTTCAAGCTTGAATAGAGTCCGCCGGGACCAACACCCTGAAAATTACTCAAATAGGTCTGACGAAATGCGGGGACTGGACTGGATGCATCATCTCCACCGGTTGAATGCCCATTTACACTATTATCCTGCCGGACATTCTGCAGCGGTGCGTAGCTGATGACTCTGTTGGGGATGATGCGGGTCCGGTCATCGTGGAAATGCGTAGCGGTCATACCGAGCGGTTCCAGCAGCTCTTTTTCCACGAATTCCGAGAAAGTGCTGCCGGAGACAACTTCCACCA
>SKXL01000161.1 GCA_007128425.1 Balneolales bacterium
CATAGATATTGAAGCCGTTGATGCTCCTTGCGGAGCCCTTGATCAGCCCGTCCACCGTGCTGAGCATGATGGTGGGACGGCAATAGATATCCACAAGACGGGAGGCGACGATGCCGATCACACCAAGGTGCCAATCGGGGTCGTGCAGCACGAGGCTGGAGCACTTTTCAGGATCCATGTTCTGATCAAGCTGCTGCAGAGCCTGATCCATGGTTTTGGTGTCGGTGTCGCGCCGTTGGAAGTTGATCTTCTCGAGCCGGGCAGCGTATTCATTAGCCTCCTGCTCGGTCTCCGAAATAAGCAGGGAGACTGCGACAGCCGCATCCCCCATTCTGCCTGCCGCATTGATTCTTGGGCCGAGTGAAAAAACGATATGGGAAGTGGAAATTTCGGTGGCTTTGAGCTGGATGCGATCCATAAGGGCCTTGATTCCCGGGCGCGGATTGGAATTGATTCGCATGAGCCCTTCGCGCATCAGGATGCGGTTCTCATCCACGATCGGGACAATATCGGAGGCAATTGAAATCGCGACCAGGTCGAGATACGGATGTGCGACATCAGGCTGCAGGCCGAGTTTGATCAGTGTCGCCTGGACGAGTTTGAAGCCCACTCCGGCTCCGGAGAGCCCCTTGAAGGGATACGGGCAGCCCGGCTGCTTGGGATCCAGTACCGCCACAGCATCGGGAATCACCTCGCCGGCGTTGTGATGGTCGCAGATGATCAGGTCTATGCCTTTGCCTTTTGCGTATTCGGTCTCATCCACTGCTGTAATTCCGCAGTCCACGGACACGATCAGTGTCGCTTTGATCTCATTGGCATAGTCGATGCCGTCACTACCGATGCCGTATCCTTCCTTGAACCGGTGCGGGATGTAGTAGTGTACATCCAGACCGAAATTCTTGAGAAACGTATACAGGATGGCTGTAGCTGTGGTGCCATCCACGTCATAGTCGCCGTAAACGACGACTTTTTCGCCCGACCGTATGGCCGAGGCAAGGCGATCGGAACCCGTCTCCATACCTTTCATGAGAAAGGGGTGGTGGAGCTGGTTCAGTGACGGGCGGAAAAACTGTCGGGCATCTTCAAACGTGTTAATCTTCCGGATAGCGAGCAGCTGTGCAATAGACCGGGGGACGCCAAGCTCCTCCTGAAGTCGGGGTACAGCCTCCTCATGTTCCGGCTGGATAAATTTCCATCGGAATGACATAATGGTATGTGTCTTGTTCTTTTTATCATGAAGAGGCTTATGGCGGTCAGACCATGAAACCAAAGCAGGGCTCGGAACTCTGAGGTTCGCCCTTTTTCAATCAATCTCAAACGAATTCCACAACGGTTTTGCTGCCGGCCGACGAAATCAGATGCGCTGTAAACCTGGTGTCTATGAGTGACAACGTCACGTTTCAGGCGCTTCATCTGTAAATCCATCATGCCCGGCAATTAGTTAACAGATCACAAACTCCGCTCTAAAATTAATGTACGAAAAAGAAATCTGGAATGATATGATTCACATTTGATGAATGTCAGGTTTCCCTTACATTTGGTTGGAATAAGGCTTAATTACGTTATGCCTGACCCGTCTGCGATCACAGTCAGGCCGTATCAATATTTTCGATTTTCAAAAGTTATATGTCGCTGCTAGCATCATCTGAAATTCCGCTTTTTGTCAAGACTCTAATGGGGCTGGAGGAGGTGCTGGCTGGGGAGCTTGGTAAGATCGGAGCGGAAGATATCTATATCGGAAGGCGCGGAGTGGCCTGCGTGGCTGATGAGGAGACGCTATACAGCATACTGATTCAATCCCGGATTGCGATCAGGGTGCTGGTACGGCTGGCAGAAAGCAATGTTGACAACGAGACGGAGCTTTATGACTGGGTCAAGACGATCGGCTGGGAGGGTTATCTGTCGGTCAGGAATACTCTGGCTGTGGATGTCGTCTCCTTTCATCCCGAAATGAATCATACGATGTTTCTGGCCCAGAAGACCAAGGATGCTGTTGCTGATCGGTTTCGCGAGCTGTATGAGTTGCGACCGAGCGTGAATCCGAAGGACCCGGATGTACGTATCAATCTTCATATCTCACGGGACGGAGCGGCTCATATTGCGCTGGATGCGTCGGGACGATCCATGAATCAGCGTGGCTATCGCCAGACCACCGGCAAGGCTGCGATCAATGAGGTGCTGGCAGCGGGCCTCATCTCCATGAGCCTGTGGGATCCCGAAACACCATTTGTCGATCCAATGTGCGGCTCCGGCACGTTTCTGATCGAGGCGGCCATGATCGCCAAAAACAGGGCTCCGGCACTGCTGAATGATTCCTTTGGACTGAAACGCTGGCCCCATTTTCGTGAGTCACTTTGGCACAGGCTGATCCGGGATGCCGAGCGGGCTGAGCGTCGCGATGTCGACTGGATCTACGGCGGCGATCGGGATCCCGGTATGATCGACACCAGTCGCAAGAATATTAAAGCGGCCCGTTTAAGCAAGAATATCACCCTGGTCAACAAGCCATTTGATAAGTTGTGGATTCCCGAAGATAATGGCGTGATTATTTCAAATCCACCCTATGGCGAGCACATAGGTGAAAGGAAAGAACTGAAAAAAATGTACGAGGAGCTGGGCAGGGTTTTGAAATATAAAGCAGTGGGCTACAAAGCCTATTTCATTACACCCGACCCGGAGTTCAAGAAATCGGTGGCGATGAAACCGGGTAAAATATTCAAAGTAATGAACGGGTCCATTCCCTGTGAGTTCATCTCTTATTCCATTGGACCAAAAAAGTAATATTTTACTCGACTGGAAGCGCTTTTATATTTAATTTGCCTGTGGCAGCCATGACGGCTGTCTCGCTGTGAGACACCCGGCGCGATGGTTTACAGAACTTTTATCGGCACCAGTAAAACTACTTTCATAAAGCATATCTGTCATACACTGACGAGCATAAAAGCAGATTATATCAGATCACTCTAAAGCATTATAACATTATGTCACAAACACTGATAGAAAAAGAGGCCAAAACAGGAAAATCCATTTTTGAAAGCATGATGGAAAATGAGCACGAACAGGTAATTATCTGTTCGGATCCTTCGTCCGGGTTGAAAGCAATCATTGCCATCCACAATACCATACTTGGTCCTTCGCTGGGTGGAGTCCGCATGTGGCCCTACGAGTCGGAGCAGGCAGCGCTCAAGGATGTGCTCAGGCTCTCCCGCGGGATGACCTACAAGGCGGCCGTGGCCGGACTCAATCTCGGAGGCGGCAAGGCGGTTATCATAGGGGATCCCAAAAAAGACAAAAAAGAGGCGATTTTCCGGGCGTTTGGACGCTATGTTGAAGGTCTTGCCGGCCGCTACATTACGGCTGAGGACGTTGGAATGAGCATCCGCGATATGGAGTGGATCCGGATGGAAACCAAGTATGTAACCGGCATCTCAATGGCACTGGGCGGCAGTGGTGATCCTTCACCCGTAACGGCTATGGGTGTTTACATGGGTATGAAAGCGACGGCCAGAAAAGTATTTGGTTCAGATTCGCTTGAAAACAGAAAAATAGGTATTCAGGGTGCGGGCAATGTAAGCACTAATCTTGCCCGGCTTCTCCACAAAGAGGGGGCCAAACTGTTTGTTACAGACATTGACGAGGAGAAGGTGGATAACCTCGTCAGAGAGACGGGCGCCATCGCAGTGGATCCGGAGTCCATTTACGATCTTGATGTGGATATTTTCAGCCCGAATGCACTTGGTGGAATCCTGAATGAAGATACCATCCCCCGATTGAGGTGCGCAGTCGTGGCGGGAGGCGCCAACAACCAGCTGGAAAAAGAGTCGGTTCATGGCCCCATGCTTATCGAAAGGGGAATTGTTTATGCACCGGATTATGTTATCAATGCCGGTGGTTTAATAAACGTTTCCAATGAACTCGAAGGTTATAACCGCGAACATGCCCATGAGCAAGCAGCCAGGATATACGACACCATGTCGCGCATTCTGGACTTTGCTGCCACACACAATGTACCCACCTACACGGCATCCAACACCATAGCAGAGATGCGGCTGAAACAAATCGGCAGAGTGAAGTCAATATATGCTTCCCGAAGCCACTTCACAGGAAGGATGGGTGAACTTGTCGGCAAAAGATAAGTGCTGTTTGCCGGGGTTGCGGCAGTTTTATTCATGCAGAAAAAAGATTTTATTTACCGTGATCGTCTGTTACGTGCTGTCACATTGAACGGCCATTACCGTATTTCTATAGTTAAATCCACAGAAACGGTTCGCTCGGCCCAAAAAAAACACGGTCTTTCGCTGTTGGCGTCTGTTTTACTGGGACGAACCCTTACGGGTGCGCTGCTGTTGGCATCGGGCCTGAAAGGAGAGGAGCGTATACAGATCAGAATGGAGGGCAAGGGTCCGCTTGGTTCTGTTACGGCCGAAGCGACCAGTCACGGTGAAGTGCGGGGTTATGTATCCAAACCGATTGCTGAGCTGGAATTTGATAAAAATATATCACTTGGTGACGGTATTGGTATCGGTGTTATGACCGTTTCCAAATCGCTCTACAACAGATCCCGCCCGGTCACGGGTACGGTGGAGCTGGTTAGTGGTAATGTCAACGAAGATCTGGCGCACTATCTTCTTCAGTCCGAGCAGATTCCATCAGCCGTTTCGCTGGATGTTACCATCGATGAACAGGGCGGGATTGCCAATGCCGGTGGTGTGCTTGTGCAGGCCATGCCAGGTGCGACTCACAAAGAAACCGAGTGTCTGGAGCAAAATGTGCGAACCATGCCGGTACTCGGGAGTCAGTTTGCGGAAGGATATCTGGACGATGTGCTGGATAGAGTAGCCGGCGGAATGGCTGTAAAGGAGCTGGATCGCTATCCGGTTGATTTTTTCTTCCGCTGTTCGCGAGAGCGTTTCAGACGATCACTTGCGTTGCTTGATCCCGATGAATTGCTGGCCATGGAAGGCGATACGGAGGAACTGATCTGCCACTATTGCAGTAAAAAGTATGTGTTCACAAGGGAAGAAATTGACGCTATTGCTCAGAAAGCAAAGATTCGGCAGAACTGACCGGTGGTTTCACATGAAGCACCCTGTCGCGAAGATGGCGGATGAGGGTGTATGCCATAAGGGCGCCGGCCGAGGCGATGACACGCTCGTCAACATCAAAACTGGAGTGATGGAGCGGATAGGAAGTATCCGGCGCATGAGCGGTTCCAACCCGAAGGAACAGTCCGGGAAATCGCTGGGTATAGAAGGCAAAGTCTTCGGCACCAATGCTTTGATCCCGATCCAGAAATTTTTCATCACCAAGTTGTGAGCTGATCACCTTGCGCATGAACCGGTACAGCTGGTAGTTGTTGATAACCGATGGCGACCCGCCACCGAGCCGGACCCTGGCATCCACACCGTTCAGTTTGCCGATGTCACTGGTGATTTCTTTCATGTACTCTCGAAGTTTCTGGCGCTGTTGTTCATTCATTGTGCGCAGGGTTCCGCCGAAAGTTACATGATGGGGAATCACATTCATTGCATCGCCCGCATGGAAGGTACATATGGCGATCACTGCGGGTTTCCTGACGTCGGTCACTCTGCCTATCATCTGGTAGAAATGATTCATGATCTGACTTGCTATCCAGATGGTATCTTTGCCATCGTGTGGCCGGGCAGAGTGTGATGTTGAAGGCGTATCGATCGTTACTTCAAAAGTATCGAAAGAACCTGTTTCAGCGCCAGGACGAGAGCTGAACGAACCGGATGGCAGTGTCGGGTCGCAATGTATTCCGTAAATGGCTTCGATATCATCCAGTATACCATCTTTCAGAATCATCGGTGCTCCGCTGGGGGTTACTTCTTCCGCAGGCTGCCAGAAAACCCGGACCGTACCATGCAGCTCATGGCGGTACCGGTGTAACAATCTTGCTACTCCGGCGGCAATGGTACTGTGAACATCATGACCGCACAAATGGGCGAACCCTGCCTTTTTTGAGGCATATGGCTTTTCTTTACGATCCTGAATGGGCAGGGCGTCCATATCGGCGCGGTAGGCAATGGTGGGTCCATTGCTTTCTCCGCAGATGTCCAGATAGAAACCGGTACCCGCAGTCTGATATGTTTTTTCAAGACCCCTGCCGGCAAGGTAGGATTGCAGGGTTTTTGAAGTTTGAAACTCGGCCCATCCGGTTTCGGGATACTGATGCAGTGATCGCCTGAGCTCTATGAGTTCATCTTCGAATGCAAATGAGTGGGATTTAAGGTTTTTGAACAACTCATCCATAGAGATGGTCATGCGCTAAAAGAGGATCCGCAACCGCAGGTGCTGGAGGCGTTCGGGTTATTGAACACAAAACCCCTTGCATCAAGTCCGTCGTGAAAGTCGATAGAAATACCGCTCAGATATAAAATATGTCGCTTATCAACAATTAGATCCACACCATTAGTGGTGTAAATTTCGTCGTTATCATTGCGTTCATCAAAGCCAAGGGAGTAACTGAGTCCGGAGCATCCGCCGCCCTTTACAGCAACCCGGAGGTAGTGGTGGGACGGAATACTTTCATCTCCGATAATCCTTTGCACCTGCCGGGCAGCCCTTTCCGTAAGGGATACCGGAGCCGTAGTTTGATTGGTATGACTGGTGCCGTTCGAAAAATCCATAAAAAAATCAGGTGTATGTACTTAAGCCAAGTGCTAAAGATATAATGTTATCAGGTCAATGTGAAGTTCCCGACGAATCCGGTGTCCGATGAATTTAGATAAATCTATGCGGTACAAATCACAGGGAAAGTGTAAAAAAATCGGTTTGATTTCGTTTGTTGAGCTTCAGAATACCCAGTGTTGTCAAATCAACCAATATTTTTGATGCTTTCCTCCGATTGATATCCGCCAGGCTGGAGTACTGGTCAACAGTAATGTTCGGATATTCATTCAGATAGCGGAACAGTTTTTGTTCATTGATGCCATATTGAAACGTTACACCGTTTTTCGATTCCCGGGCGCGCAATACTGCGGCCATTTCATCACTGGCGCGTACGCTTTGATCTTCAACACGTACAAAAACGACGTCTCCTTGTCCGTTCCTGACGGTGACCGGTTTTTTTTCAGCTTCCTTGATTTGAACCAGCAGAATATCCCTGCTGTAATACGGGATAACCTCCATGGAGTACACCAGGGCGGGAGTGCATAACTCATGGGCTGCCTGCTCCAGAAAAAAGTCCTGCTCGTGATAGCTTTCAACACCTGTGATGGTATGGTCGTCATCCACACCGACAATCAGGTGCCCGCCATGGGTGTTTGCAAATGCAGCAATTTCACGGGCGATTTTTTCAGGGGACGAGATGGCTCTTTTGAACTCAAGGAGAAGTCCTTCGCCGGATCTTATCAGATTTTTCAGGTCCCGCAAGCTCATGGAACTGTGGATGGGGGCTTGCTGATTCATAATTCAGAAATCTGATGATTACTTTAAGAAAACAGAATTAAGAGAACAGAATTAATGGCCTAACGAATCGGAAGCCGAAAAAGGTATTTAAAAAATGATCTCTTCTTTTGGATCGCGTGTCATCAGCTGGTGGACGGCCTCCCGTGGCGATAGATCCTCAAACAGGACCTGGTACACTTTCTCGGTTATAGGCATGTTTACATTCATGGATTTCGCCCAGAGATGAACGGAGCGTGTCGTTTTTACACCTTCCGCTACCATTGTCATGGAGCTGGTAATGTCCTTCATTTTTTCGCCTTTTCCGATGCGAAAGCCGACGTTTCTGTTCCGACTGTGACGGCTGGTGCAGGTAACGATCAGGTCGCCGACGCCGGTCAGGCCGGCAAAGGTTTCCTGAGAGGCTCCGAGCTTGATACCCAGACGCCGCATTTCGGCCAGTCCGCGTGTTATAAGCGCTGCCTTGGCATTGTCACCAAGATCGGCACCGTCACCAATACCGGCGGCAATGGCCATGATATTTTTAACGGCTCCCGAGACCTCCACACCGATAATGTCACGATTGACATAGACCCGGAAGCGTGGCGTCATGAACAAATGCTGGATGAAAAGTGATGTCTGTTTTGAATTGGAGGACGAGACAACAGTTGTAGGCATGTGCCGGCTTACTTCCTCGGCATGACTGGGACCGGACAATACGCCGATGTGATCGTCGCTGATCACACCATCCAGCACCTGGGAAAGAACCTGACTCATGGTCATAAACGTATCCATCTCAATGCCTTTGGCTACGGTAACAACCCGTTCGGTACCTTTGAGAAGCGGACGTGCTTTTTCAGCAATTTCACGGATGGTATGCGAAGGTGTCGCAAATACAACGACCTCGGCATCTTTCAGTGCATCTACCAGATCGGACCAAGCCGAGATATTACGGGGCAAATCCACATCCGTCAGATATACACAGTTGTTATGCTTTTTGTTGATACTTTCTACAATTTCAGGTTCCCTGGCCCAAAGCCTGACATCATGCTTTTTTTCTGCGAGCAGCATGGAGAGTGCGGTACCCCAGCTTCCAGCGCCTATAATACAGATTTTCACGAGGTTTGCTCCTCCTGATTTAGCCGGCCTTTAGCAGGTTTGAATGACCGGATTCGGTTTTCGTTTCCCTGGATCAGTCGTCGGATGTTTGAGTGATGTTTGATAATGATGGTTGCAGCGACGACAGCACTTATGACAATCAGACTGCCATCAATCGGCGCCTCAAACCCATACTTTAGTAAGAATAGGAAAAACGGATAGGAAAATGTGGCAGTAATGGAAGCCAGTGACACGTACCGGCTAGAAAAAAGCACAATAACGAATATGGTTATGGCAAGGGTTATGGATATGGGCTCTATTCCGTAGAGCATGCCTGCGGCAGTGATCACTCCTTTTCCCCCTTTGAAATTGGCATACACGGGATACATGTGGCCACCAACGGCCGAAGCGCCGGCAATGAGTCTCATGAACACATCGGTCTCCCATTCAACGCCAAGAACCACTATTTCCGGCAAAACACCACCCGTATAATACCCGATCTGGCTGATATAAAAGGCGGCGGTGAATCCCTTTGCAAGGTCGATCAGACTTACTACGGTACCTGCCTTCCACCCCAGGATACGGAATGTATTGGTAGCCCCGGGATTTCCACTTCCATGTTCCCGAATATCCACACCCTTAAAGAGCTTGCCAATCCATACGGATGTGGGTATGGAGCCAAGGAGGTAGCTCAAAACGACTATGACAAGAAAAGAAATCATTCAGACTTCCTGTAATTGAAGTCCATGTATTTATGATGGATCAGTTTATTTTGAGAATACTTAAAATATGATTTTTTTGGGTTCATCCTAAACACCCGGCACCAAATGTTTATGTGCATGATACGATGAACGCACAAACGGACCGCTTTCCACATGCTCGATGCCTTTGCTTTCTCCAACCTCCTTGTAGGTTTCAAACATCTCGGGATGAACATATTCTTCAACAGGCAAGTGCATCTTGGTAGGCTGCATATATTGGCCGATGGTCATGATGTGCACACCTGCTTCCGTGATGTCATCCATCAATTCAAAGACTTCGGCAGGGGTTTCCCCGAGTCCGACCATGATCCCGGTTTTTGTTCGCAGATTCTGTTCCCTGGAGATACGGAGGAGTTCAAGAGAGCGGTCGTATTTGGCTTGCGGCCGTACACGGCGATAAAGCCGTGGAACGCTTTCCAGATTGTGGTTGAGGATATCCGGGCGCGCATCCAGGACAACCTGCAGAGCATCCCACAAACCCCGAAAATCAGGTATTAGCACCTCGACAGTTACCCCGGGAATCTCCTCCCGAAGCTGATGGATCGTCTGTGCGAAAATGGGTGCTCCTCCGTCCTTGCGCTCGTCACGGTTAACAGATGTAATGACCACATGCTTCAGGTCCATCAGTTTGGCGGCATCAACTACGCGATTAGGTTCGTCCCAGTCAAGCCCCTTTTGCGGCCGTCCGGTTTTTACAGCGCAAAATCCACAGGAACGGGTGCAGACATCACCCAGGATCATAAATGTAGCTGTACCGGCATTCCAGCACTCCGACATATTCGGACAGCGGGCCTCGGCACAAACCGTATTGAGTGAATGACCCGATATGATATCGGAGATTTCCTTGTACACCTTGCCACCCGGAATCTGTGAGCGTAGCCATTCGGGCCTGCGTTTGCGACTGTTGCCATTTTTTTTACTATCTGATACCATAGAGGCATTTTCACCGGGCCGACCAACGGATTTGGCCGGTAAACCGGTTTGGCTGGGAGAAGTGGCCTGTTGATTTTTCGGTTGACTGGAAACGGGTTTTGATATGATGTTGAGTTCTTTGATCATCAGAATACAGGTGCAAGTGTGATGGTGAATAAGGCTGTCCGGTTTTTTGGCGGTCGTTCACCTTGAAATAACTGAGTGTAAAATAACCACATCCGGTCGATTCTGAAACCTTTGAATGCTACCGGTGAGTCTCGTATGATCATCTGTGGCATTTTTCAATACGATTGCAGCAATGCATTGAGTCCGGACAAAGTAATACCAGGCCAAACGGGTTACTGTGTCATGTGTTTTCCTGAAGAATCTCCGATGTTGCAAGCGGTACTATGCTGCAGTGGAACTGTTTTTGAAACTCATTCAACAATGTGTCGGCGACAGCTGACCATTCCGGGGCAGACGCAAGGAGTTTTTCAAAGCTTGTTACTCCGCCTTCAGCAATACCGCATGGTATGATGCCGTGGTAGAAGTCCAGATCAGTTCGGATATTCAGGGCAAAACCGTGCATGCAGACATAACGGGAGCACTTGATACCCATTGCACACAGTTTGTTGTTATCGACCCAGACACCCGTGCGCCCGGGTATTCGGCCGGCTCTGATTCCGAAGGAAGCTGCCGTTTGTATGATAACCTCTTCCAGACGTTCAATGTAAGCAGCGATACCGAGACCGAACTCCTCAAGATCCAGTATGGGATAGCCAACCAATTGACCCGGACCATGATAGGTTATGTCACCACCCCTGTCGGTTTTAACCACTTCAATACCCCTTTGTTTCAATACATCATCCCCGAAGAGCAGGTTTTCCCATCTTCCACTTTTGCCGATGGTATATACATGAGGATGTTCCAGAAAAAAGAGATGACCAGCAGGGCGGGATTTCGTTAATTCAGAAGTTGCAGAACGGGATGGGTCTTCACGGGATTTTTGCCGCTTTTGTTTCTTCCGATGGATTAGCTTCTGCTGCAATGACTCCTGTAAACGCCAGGCATCATTGTATGAGATTTTTCCGAGGTCGGTATACGTAACGATTGGTTGCATGATTACCCATTGAAAACAGATGGATCTAAGATATGCTGCAAAACGGATGAATTCAAAAAAGGTTCCCGTCACCTTTTAAATGGAAGAGTCATCCATCCACTGTAACAAGGATTTACTGTATTATCGAAGCAAGTTTTGCGTTATTTTTGGGGTTGTCGGCAGATTCATCCGCTTGCCATCTGGTCCAATGTGCTATCCGGGATTTATAATGTTCATAAAGGAGGATGTACACAGGCGGGAAACGATCTCTGTCATGAAAGCATTATACATCCGGTTTCATAACAAATTTTAATCAAGCAGATGAATAAATGGATTCTCTTGTTGGTGATCACCATTTTCGGCCTGTTGCCGGCTGTAACGGTCGGGGCGGTATTTGAGGATGCAGCGGACGCCAGGCCGGGATCAACCGACGATGCGCTTGCTTCAGTTTTGTCAAGTCGAGTCCAGTCGGCCCAACCTGATTACAGCCATGTGTCCGAGATCGACATGGACAGTATTTTTTTTACGTTTAACCGCACTGATACACCCGGCTGCGCCGTTGGTATCGTTTGCAATGGTGATCTTATCTTCAGCAAAGGTTATGGTACAGCCAACCTCGACTACGGCATTCCCATCCGGCCCGATTCGCGCTTCATGATCGCCTCCATCTCCAAACAGTTTGCTGCCGCTGCACTGATGATGATGGCCCAGGAAGGGGTGCTTGATCTTGACACAGATCTGCGCTTCTACATACCCGAACTGCCGGAGTTCGAAAAGCCGATCACAGCACGGCAGATCATCCACCATACATCCGGGCTCCGAGACATTTTCAATCTGCTTTCGCTTGCCGATGTCGGCCTCGACAACACCACCACCAGCGAGGATGCGCTGGCCATGCTGAGTCGTCAGCAGCGCCTCAATTTCGACCCGGGATCCGAGCATCTATACAGCAATAGCGGATATTTCCTCATGTCCGTGCTGGTGAAGAAGGTGACCGGTATGTCCCTGCGCGACTACACCCGCAAGCACTTTTTTGAACCGATTGGAATGACAGCCACTCACTGGCACGATGATACCGAAATGATTGTGCCGGACCGTGTCATCAGCTACCGTCCCACTTCCCGCGGACCCGGCCAGTTTTACCGGGGAAACATGAATCGGATCGGTGCGCGAGGCCTCATCACGACCATTGAAGATTTTGCAAAATGGGACGCCAATTTTATAGAAAATCGTTCGCATCTTGAAGATTTCACCCGAATAATGACACGACCCGGTTCCACAAATAACAGAAATTCCATAAGCTATGCCAGCGGACTGCGACTCGGCAGGTACAAATCACTGAGCACCGTTGGTCACGGGGGAAGTTATATGGGCTTCCGCACCCACTACATGCGCTTTCCCCAATACGAACTGGGAATCATCGTATTCTGCAATAAAAGCAATATTAATCCCGCTGTCTATGCGCACCAGGTCGCCGACCTTTATCTGCGCAACGTTTTCAGTAATCTTTTCAGGGGATATGCAGCGCATTATCAAAGCGAATCACTTGATGCATCCTTCTCCGTTGTTCTGGAGGATGGGGACCTGTATCTTGAACGCCCGGATGGAGAGAGGCAGCGTATGCTCTGGACGGATAACGATCGCTTCCGTTCGGGCCGTTGGGATATTCGCTTCCGGCGGAACAGTGGCGGAGTGATTGATCGTTTTACTATTGAAGCCCCGCGCACCGGAACGATCACATTTCATAAAACATAGTAACGACTCGCCCGCTCTCCACTTCTTCCCGTTTCAGAACTGCGAATGAGAGTGACCGGCATCACAGATGATCACAACCCATCTCAATACATTCAGGACATGTCAGACAAAACCAACATAATCGCTACCCGTTTCGGCATGCAAGCAACCATGTGGATTCTTACCTGTGTGGTAGTTTTCGCCTGTTTCACAAAATCAGGCGAGGCGGTGTCGCGCCCCAACAGTCACTCTGACAATCAGCCTGCCGGCGAAGTTGCTGTTCAGGCCTTCGGCGAGGCTGATGTTCAGGCTGCAAGCCAGAATGTCGTCGAAGATTTTCCGGATGAAAAAACACTTTCTGAAATATATGATATCTTTTCGAAGTATGATCGTGAAGACGCACCCGGATGCGCAGTCGCAATCTACCGCAACGGCGAGACGGTTTACAGCGCAACATTCGGCATGGCCAATCTGGATTATGGAATACCTCTCTCCGATTCCGCAAGGTTTTACATGGCATCGGTCTCAAAGCAGGTTACCGCCGCCGCGGCGGGACTGCTCATTCTCCGGGGAGAGCTGGGGTATGCTGACCCGGTTTCAGAATATATAGACGACTGGCCCGATTGGGCCGCCGGAGTACGGGTCAGGCACCTTTTCAATCACACCTCCGGTCTGCCCGACATATACGACCTCATGGACATTGCCGGTATCTCCCTGAGCAACGTAATGGATATTGATGACTACATGAACCTGTTCATGAATGGTGAGTCACTCAAAAAC
>SKXL01000011.1 GCA_007128425.1 Balneolales bacterium
GTTTTCCTCCGCGTTTGTCTGCTTCAATAGTTATGTATTTTTTGTAATCCATACATGCAAAATAGTACAGTATTCGTTTCGCTACAACTTTACAAACACCTGAACTTTCAAGAATTTACTTGTTTATTGCTATCCAGGTAATAATTCTGAAAGTTAAAACCGATATATATGAGGATTTATTACCCCAGGTCAAGTATTTATCATCAGTTCTAAAAGCCCATGAGCCCGGCAATTTATTGGAAATCTGATATATACGTGGGATACGGTTTCCGTAGTACTGGACACAAAACTGACCTGCGGAAAAAGCTCGTTCCACGTATTCGAACTGCCGTATCTACCGGTTCCCCTGCACCAGGTTCCAATCCACCCAGGCGTCCATGTGCCGCACCTGGTTTGATCGCAGCGGGATCTCGGCCAGGTAGACATTTATCCCGTGACTGCACGCACTGATGCCGGCTTAGGTGCGCAGGACTTCCCGGTCGGAGACAAGGATCGCACTATGATACTGATTTTAAGCATTTTACAATGTTTTTATAAGTGCTTTTTTGTATTATGAGGATTCAGGCTGCATGCACGGGGATCAATGACCGGAGGGGGCTAACATGGGAAAAAAATATGGTATCTATCTGGTGCTGGCCGCAATAGTGGCGGCCGGCTGCGGAGATGACAGTCCGACCGGACCTTCATCCAATCCTGGCGAGTGGAATGCAAAAGTGACCGGGGATTCCGAGCTCGAGATGTCCGGCCAGGCCGTGTTCAACTCGCAGGGATTCGATCCGCCGACCGGTACGCCGGGCTTGCTCATCACGCTTGCTTCGGCAAGGCCCCGGACGGGATTGGGGCTGTTCCTGGTCTTTCCCGGAAATTCCCGGCCCGGCCAGGCGACCTATGAGATCGGTCAGTACGACACCTCTGAGGAAAACCTATTCGATCAGGAACTGGATCCGGATCGGGTGTATGTCCAGGTGCTCCTCCCGGATGAAGGGGGTGCTGAAATCTATTTCTCGGTATCAGGCAGGGTTCGGTTAACCACAGCCGCCGCCAATGCGCTCGGAGGGGAGTTTGAGCTGACTGCCCGCACAACCGATTTTGAAAATGAAGGGGAGCAGTTCATCGAGGTCACCGGTGATTTCGCCGCCATCGGCTTTTGAGTTCCTGAGTTGGCTATCGAGCCGCGCTTGGCATCGTCATTGTGTAAGGTCTGACAGTTCATTCAAGCCGGCGCCGATTCTCAGCATGACTTAATTCAGGCGTTATGTATATTCCTCAATCCAGGTAGGTGCATTATGAAATAGCTTTGGACGATATCCAGGTTTGGGCATCGGAATGCTGTTTATCAATCACTTTGTAGCCGAACAACTGCAAACGATTCTCAAATCCCATGGCATCATTTTTATTCTTTGCACTGATTCTGATCCAGGCTCCGGCTCACGATGCTGATCGCGATTTACTCCGTATCAGCGAATCCCTCATTGCGGAACACACAACGTATTTTGATATCCGGGATAACAGGATTGAAGGCGCTGATACGCTGTTATCTGCTTTGAAGCGTGCCCATTTTGCAGCTTTGGGAGAACTTCATAACAGGATACGGCTTGGCGAGCTTACCGAAGCGCTCTTGCACACTCTGGAGCCGCACGGCTTCAGCCACTTTGCCGTCGAGACCGGACCCTTTTCCGCCCGGAAACTGCAGCAGCTCATACGTTCAGGCAAACCGGACGTTTCGGCATTCTATGCTCAGTATTCGTCACGGCTGTTCGATCTGGTCCCCGTACCGTTTTTTAAAGGCAAAAGTGATTTGCGGTTTCTCGCGGCTGCCGATTCACTAGGCATTGATCTGTGGGGACTGGATCAGGAATACTACTTTTCGTACGCCTTCCTGATTGATGAACTCGCCGGGCTTTCCGGTGAATCACTAACAGATGAGCAACAACAACTCCGCCGAAAACTCAGTCGCAGGTTGTACTGGCTGAACCGGCGAAACCAGATTTCCGAAACGTTGAGCAGCAGCGGATTCAAGCTAAACTGCCGGTTGAAGAATGACGAGCAGCTTCAGGCGTATCTGGAAAGTTTTGAGGATGCAGCACATCCGGATATCCACCAGATTCTGGACGCCTTTCATACCACGCTGGAAATCTACTGCCTTGCCGAACAGAACAAAGCGAGCGAACCCATCCGGATCAGCAATTTCAGGGAAAATTTCGACCGGAATTATAAAGCGGCTCTCGCGGAAAACCCTGAGCCCAGGGTATTCCTCAAAATGGGCTCCTTTCATATGGGGCGGCAGCGCAGCCCGTTGAATCTGTACGATATGGGAAACCATATTCACCGGCTGGCCGAAACGCAAGGCCAATCGTCCGTACACATCCGCTATCTGAACCGGTTTTTTGAGGGCAAGGACATGAAAGGTCGCAGGGGGTGGGAAGACTCTGAGCGGTTCTTAAGCGCTGGAGACCGCGAGAAATGGGCCCTGATAGACCTGCGGCCCCTCAGGGATCCGTTATCAAACGGCACCCTGCGGGGCAATGATTTCGAAGAGCGTACAATATGGAATTATGATTTCATCATCATCGCCCCGGAAGATGATTGGGTGAAGAAGCATTGGTAAGCTCGACTCATGAATTGCTTTCCACCACGGTTTTAATCAACTTATGCAACAAACCGTGCTGGGATGGATTGCCGGAGACCGGTTTCATCGTCTGGCTCAGGGATGAGATTGAATACTGGAAGTTTTGGTGATAAACCCTGATTGGCAGTAATACCAGACCGCTACGGCGCTCGGAAAAACTCCACCGTTCATGGAATAAACCAAAAAATAATCTCGGGATAAGGAGGGCTCTGAATATGGACATAAATAAGTTTAAGATTAATCTCAACGAAGTTCTTTGCCCCGGGTGCGGAGAAAAGATGCCCGCCATCAGGGTTCCGGAAAACGTGCAACAACTCATGTGGGGCGGCTGGACCTGCCCAAAATGCGGGTGCCAAATGGACAAATTCGGAAACGCAAGAGAGAAGACAAAAGATGATTCGCTGCCTCCCGGATAGTGAACGGGAGGATACAATCATTTTCAATAGGTGTGGTTTTGCTTTTGCGTGTACTGCGTATGAACAGAAGATCCATACGTCAAAAACCCGCTTCCCATGAAACTGAAAGACCTCCTTATTCCTCTCACGGCATTGCTGCTGTTCGTTTCCTGTGATCTGTTGTCGGACCCCAGACCGCATTCTGAATATCCCGGCGAGGAATATGTGGCTTGGATTGAACAAAGTTTTGCTGGTGGGCAACAATGCGATCCGAAGGATGATTACACGCCACCTGACACTAAAAAGGTCCTGCATTCCCGGGGAATCACCGTATTCGATACCGACAAGCAACATTTGGGAACCTGTGCCGCATGTGGCTGCCCCTCCTACGCAGCCATCCACTATGCCCTGATTCATATCGATAAAGTGGAAAAGGCAGCCGAAATCGGTTTTAAATTATCTGAGGGCCCGAATCGGACGCTATAAGAACCTCACCTTTCTATTCTGTTGGATGTGTA
Source organism: Balneolales bacterium (assembly GCA_007128425.1). GTDB lineage: Bacteria > Bacteroidota > Rhodothermia > Balneolales > Natronogracilivirgulaceae > SKNL01. The sequence continues at coordinate 3,543 of SKXL01000011.1, forward strand.
CCGGCTGTGCTGCAACGGCATGCCATTAGCAAGTCGCATGGCAACCGATGACTGGCCAACGTTGCTGTTTATGAGATCAACGGCAATTTTATTAAATTTCATCTATTAAGTCGAAATTCAAATATAGAGCCATGAGTGACATTATCCGCAGAATAACAGTAAATCCCGATCAATGTGGCGGCAGGCCATGTATCCGTGGTTTGCGTATTCGTGTTGTCGACGTGCTCGATTTACTTGCGGCCGGCCTTTCACAAGTTCAAATACTTGAAGAACTTCCGGATCTTGAACCTGATGATATA
>SKXL01000007.1 GCA_007128425.1 Balneolales bacterium
CGGAAAGCTGATGATGCCATTGCGGATTGCGGTGACAGGGTCCGGATCCGGTCCGGACCTGTTCGAGACCATGGAGCTGCTGGGACGCGACGAGGTAGTCCACAGGCTTGACGCCGCCATTACAAAACTTGGCTGATTTTCGTCGTAAAAAGTCCCGTTACCGCTGTCTTACTCGGGTTATGCGATCACTTTACCCGATTACGGCATAATTGTTTTCAATCATGTACGTGAGCGAGTCTTCGAGTAACCGGAAGACATCCCCATCCACCTCATCGGCTTCAATCACATTCCATTCCACATGATCTTTGGCCGCTTCCGCGATGGAAGCAAAATCAAGTGTACCCTGCCCAACCGCACTCATGGGAGGATGGGGTACTTCGCCGATATCGTCGGTGTACTCTGCCGGTCCGTCTTTAATATGCAGGGACTTCACCCGGCTGCCCAGTTCACTGATTTTTGTCGCAGGATCCAGTCCTGCAACAGCGACCCAGTACGTATCTATCTGGAAGAAGATATCCGGATCCATCTCTTCATGAAGAACCTGGTAGGCGATGCGGTTATCCGGTCGTTGCATGAATTCCCACCAGTGGTTATGAAGCCCGAAACGTAATCCGTGGTTGCGGAGGAACGCCGATACTTCATTGTACTCTGCAATCAGTTCGCGTGTTCCCTGCAAGGATCCGTATCGAGGGTCTTCCGGCCAGCCGTGCCAGATCATCATGTCCGTATCGTAAAGGCGCGCCAGGTCCACAAGGTACTGCATATCACCATTTTCCGGCATGTCAACGTGGCTGGATGAAGCCTTGAGTCCGGCCCGCCGCATCATTTCCGCAGCCTGTTCATGACTCGAGCCATCCGGCCAGAATGCGGTCTCAACATGGGTGAAACCGATATCGGCCAGGCGGGATAGTGAGCCCTGGGTATCCACCTCCATTTCATCACGAATGGTGTACAATTGCATGGAAAGGCGGGGAGGGGTATGGGCTATTCTTTGTTCGCCACAACCTGAAAGACCCGGCATCATGGATCCCATCAGACCCAATCCGGTCATTTTCAGAAAATTTCTCCGGTCCAGTCCGGGTTTTGAATTACCGGAGTGAAATCGGCTGTTTTTTGAGAATAAAGATGGCTTGTGCATAGCTAAAAGGAGAGTTGGTATAAAGTTATCGGGTAAACTGCATGTTATATTTTGGATAAGCAACAGTAAAAATACATTGAAATGTATTGAAAATCGGGCAATTCATTGCAAAAAAACTGATATATTTCTGCAAATATGCAAAAAGTTGGACATTTCATGACAACTAACCCCAAAAATTTGAGGGTGTCCATGAATATTTTTCACAGAAAGAAGAAAAAAACGGGTCTGGCTCTTGGTGGAGGTGCCGTGCTCGGAGCCGTCCATGTCGGAGTGCTGAAAGCCCTGGAGGAAAAGCGAATCAAAATTGACTGCATCTCCGGTACCAGCATCGGAGCCTTTGTAGCGGCATTATACGCCTTTGGAGTTGAGATAAATGAAATTGAAAAGATCACAAAAGATGTTAAATGGCTGGATATCACGGAGATCTCCCTGTCCAAATTCGGACTGCTCACCAATGAAAAATTCGGAGAGCTGCTGGTCGAACACATCGGTGACAAAAATATCGAAGATGCTGATATCCCGCTGCGGGTTATCGCCACGGATATCTCATCAGGTGAAAAAGTGATCCTGGATCACGGCAACCTGGCCAATGCTGTAAGAGCCAGCGCCTGCATTCCGGGGATCTTCAAGCCGATCGAAATAGATGGCCGCATGCTGGTGGATGGGGGTATAGTTGAAAACGTGCCGGTGTCGCCACTCAAGGATATGGAAGCCGACAAAATCATCGCCGTTCAGCTGTTGGTTCACCAAGCCGCCAAAAGGCCCGAACACATTGTGGAGGTCCTGCTAAATACCTTCGAGTTCATGATCAGCAACATAAGCAAACCCTATCTGGAGGATGTGGATCTGCTGATTAGTCCGGACCTTTCCGGTTTTGACAAGGTGGATACCGATCAGATCAAGGATTTGATCGAAACAGGCTACGAAACTGCTCTAAAGCTGTTGACGGAGTGACAGTACAGCGTACGCATTCGGTGCCGGAAAACCGGAGAATGCAACCGATCCGATATGGTGTAGTCCATTCCCCCATCCGAACAACAAGCCGGGATTTTTAACTCAAAACCTGTCCAATATTAGATCCTAGTCAAACAGCACAACGGGGTTGTCTACCGGATCGAGCGATGTGAGGTATTCATAGATCGCTTCCAGATCATAGCGCTCCATTCCGGCATACATCGACCAGGGCATGATGGTTTGAAACTCGCCTGGCTTCACTTCAAAAGGAGTAAACGTTGATACGTCATACGCCTTGAATCGTTCGACGAACTGATCCCGGGTCCAGCTTCCCAGTCCGGTTTCATGAGGTGTCAGATTGGCCGATCGCACCACGGATCCACCGGGCAACTTGAACTCCATGCCGCCTGCATAGGGTTCCCCGACGAATTTCCCTTTCTCGTGCCGGGTGTGGCAGTCAATGCATCCGGATGCCGTCGTCATATATCTTCCGTAATCGATAATGTTATTGCGTGGCGGTCTGGGCTTAAGATTCGGTTTTTCCGGCATGGTTTTGAGTATGAGGCTTACGGGGAAATCGGCTTTTGAAGCAGGTGGATTGCTCTCGATCGGGGACAGAATTCGCAGATAGGCGATCACGGCGCGAATATCCTCCTCGCTCAGCCGGCTGTAAAGATGCCAGGGCATGATGGGGAACAGGGCCCTGCCGTCTTTATTGACCCCCGATGTGATAGCATGGAAGATCTCCCCGTCGGTCCAGTCGGCCAGTTTGTATGGCGTAATGTTCGGTGCGACAAACCGGCCGGGAAAGCCGAATTCCTGGTCGAACACATCGCCACCGCCACCCTCGGTTCCGGGTATGGGCGGACCGGCAAACAGGGTCCAGTCGCGTGTGGCATGGCAGTCCATGCACAGCATCACATGATGTGCCAGGTAATGGCCGCGCTCCACTTTCGCATCGGTAATCTCAACGGTCATAACAGGCGGCGGACCGACATTCGGGAAGAAGACAGAGATCCCAATGAAAGTGGCCAGTAATAGCAACACAAGGAATCCAAGCAGATAAAGCGGATATTTGATGGCTTTTCTCATAGTATCAGACGATTGTTTGGATAGAAACCACACCTCCTCTACGATCCCGGTATGTAGTTCAAGGATGGATCGTCTGTAATTTTAACAAAACAATAGTTTAAGTACAAGTATATGTTTAACAATGAATTGAAAAAAAATAAAAAAACCGAGTCCGTTGGATCACAATCCTCATTCATATTTTCAGCTTTCATCAGGAATATGTATTCTTTCTGGATATCAAAAACTGAACCCATGCCGACACGTGTTCCTGTCTTCCCTTTTATGTCATCCCGTGTTCGCATCATGATTACAATTAGACTACTTCGATGGCAAACAGTTTCAAGGACAAGCTCAGCCGGTTCAAGGCACCCAACACGATCATACTGATACTGTCGCTCCTGTGCTTTTTTGCCGCGCTGACCTGGGTCATTCCGGGTGGCAGTTATGAGCGGATAGAGGAAGATGGACGCGTTGTGGTGGATCCCGGGTCGTATCGGCCGGTCGACTCGGAGCCTGCCGGGCTCACCGAGCTTATAATGGCGCCAATCAACGGGTTCACCGACTCGTTTGCCGTCCTCATCATTACGTTTGTCTTCATCGTAGCCGGGGCTTTTTCTATCATTCAGAAAACCGGTGCGTTCACCCTGGGGATACAGAAAGCGGCGATTCTGTTCAATCGCAATAACTTTCTTCGGCCGTTCTTCATCCCGGTCTTTATTATCATCTTTTCGCTGATGGGCAGTATTTTCGGGATGGCGGAAGAGGTGATCATCTTCATCCCGCTGTTTGTTCCGCTTGCGCTGGCACTTGGATACGATTCGATTGTCGGCGTATCGGTGCCGTTTATCGGGGCAAGTGCCGGCTTTGCCGGTGCTGTAGTGAATCCGTTTACGGTCGGGATAGCCCAGGGACTGGCTGAGATTCCGTTGCTCTCCGGCTGGGAGTTTCGCGCCGTGGTGTGGCTGGCGACCACCGTGATGGCAATCTGGATTGTGAGCAGCTATGCCAGAAAGATCTACAAGGATCCGACCCAATCGCCGGTATATGACATTGACAATGCGCGCGAAAGGGAGCTGTCGGCCGACAAATCCAATGATGAACCGTTTACCTGGAACCAGAGACTGGTGCTTATTGTGTTCGTTGCCGGTATCGGACTGCTTATCTATGGTGCGACGAATCTGGACTGGTACATCACCGAGATGGCGGCGCTGTTTCTGGTGATCGGCGTACTATCGGCGGCCATTGGCAGGCTTTCCGGAAGCGAAGCGGCCAATGCGTTTGTGGATGGCATGAAGGATGTGCTCGGGGCTGTGGTCATCATAGCCCTTTCACGATCCATACTGCTGCTGATTACGGATGCACAAATCGTGGATACCATATTATTCAGCCTTTCCAATGCGATTGACGGGTGGCATCCGGTCGTTTCGGCGGAAATCATGCTGGTTGTCCAGACGGTGATCAATTTCGTGGTGCCAAGCGGAAGCGGTCAGGCTGCTCTTACGATACCCATTATGGCCCCGCTGGGTGACCTGGTGGGCATCACGCGTCAGACCGTGGTACTGATATTCCAGATGGGTGATGGCATCACCAACATGATCATACCGACATCAGGCGTGACCATGGCTGTGCTTGGAATGGCAAAAATTCCGTGGAGTACCTGGGCGGCATGGCTGGCTTTACGGCTGCTCTGGTTTTACCTTGTGGCAGCCGTAGCCATTGCCATAGCCGTGATGATCGGCTACTCGTGAAAGCCTGAGCATTAACAGTCAGCCTTGCCTGTTTCTTTCCGAATCAAATTCCAATTGTCCGGCTGATTCCGGTACATGCTCCGGAGCACTATTCCGGGGGGGCAGCACTTCCTCCATTTTTCTGCGGGTAATCAATCTGGATCCACCTCGGAACGTGATATAGTACCATAACCACTCGGCCATTACCCGGAACCGGTTGCGAAAACCGATGAGAAAGAAGATGTGCACCACGGACCACAAGATCCAGGCAAAAAAACCGCTGAACCGCTGATTTCTGATTTCCGCAATAGCCCGCGCCCGGCCAATGGTTGCCATGTTGCCTTTGTCGAAATAGCGAAACGGAGTGTGACTTTCACCGCGTAGAGCAGCAACGATATTTTTCGCGGCATGTTCACCCTGCTGAATAGCCCCGGGAGCCACTGCCGGTGTCATCCGTCCATCATTGTTGACATGTTTGGCAGCATCACCAATTACAAATATTTCTGGATGACCTGTTACGGTAAGATCCGGCTCCACATCAATTCGGCCGTCTTTCTCAAGCGGCACCTCCAGGTTCCGGAGCAGAGGTGAGGCCGCATTGCCGGCTGCCCAGATGACGTTTTCGGTTTCAATGAACCGGTAGTCACTCCCTTCTTTGCTCTCATGAGTCGAATGATCATCATTGATCCGTATTTCGACTCCACGCTCATCAATGCCGGTAACCATGCTGTTGAGCAATACATTCACCCCCATTTCACCGAGTGTGTGAAGTGCGCGATCCCTGAGCGATTCATGATAGGAGTTTAGAATATGTGGCTGGCCCTCCACAAGATATATTTCAACCAGACCGGTGTCGACATTTTCGTAATCCTGCTGCATGGTTTTCGTGGATATTTCTGCAATGGCACCGGCCAGTTCAACACCTGTCGGCCCACCGCCAACCACAACAAACGTCTCGTACTTTTTACGTTTTGCAGGATCGGGTTCGCGTTCGGCTTTTTCGAATGACAACAGGATATTCTCCCTGATGTTAAGAGCATCGGAGAGTGTTTTGAGTCCCGGTGCGTGCTTCTCCCACTCATCATTGCTGAAATAAGAGTGGCGCGTGCCGGGAGCCAGAATCAGGTAGTCATAGGAGATCTTCTGTCCATTTTCCAGATGAATTGTTTTTGCTGTTTTGTCCACCCTTGACACTTCCCCCATGAGCACATGGACGTTGTCGTCGTTCTTGAAGATGGCCCTGGCCGGAGTGGCAATATCGCCCGGAGCCAGCGCAGCGGTGGCAACCTGGTACAATAGCGGCTGGAACAGATGATGATTCGTTTTGTCGATCAATGTGATCTCAACATCATTTTTTTTCAGTTTTTGGGCAGCTTTCAGTCCGCCAAAACCCGCTCCGACAATGACAATGTGTTTTCTTTTACTCATATGGATTGTTGTGTTCTTTTACGGATGCAATAATTTGTACAAGAAGACGCATTTGTATTGAGGACTGAACATCTGAATTCAAAACACAAGCCGGCTCTTCAGCATTCGGGAAAAAGCTGTTTTTTGAACTCATGTCACAAAAAAGTTTGTTGATACTATTTGTAGCGATACTCAGTTAAATATTATCTTGAAAAAATCTACCGTCAAACCGGAGTTTATTGGCTGCCGGTTATTCCGTTAACCGGATGCTATGTTTAAGAAATTATTTCTGCTGCTGACCATGTTATTAATGATGCCGCAAATTGCACCATTTGCGGCGGGACGTGCCCCGGGTGCAGCTATGTCTGCAAGCAGTACCGTCCGTGGCATGTTTGAAGATGAAGCTCCGGAACGCGTGTGGAACATCGACTTTGAGGGTAACGACACGTTTTCAGGAATGATGTTGCGGAATATCATTGCGCTTGAATCCCCCTCGTTCTTTCGCAAGTTGCGCTTCTGGAACCGTTCGGGATTTGACTTCGACGCCACCGAACTCCGGCGGGACGAAATCCGCATCCAACGGTATTATCAAAGGAGGGGATTTCCGCATGTCAGGGTGCAATCGGAGGTCAAAGAGGGCCGGCGTGACTGGGTGCGTCGTATCGTTTTTACCATTGATGAGGGTCAGCCAACGATCATAAACAGTGTCAGCTATGAGATCGATGCCGTTCCGCATGTGCTGGAATACCTTGAGGATCAGAGTGAGTTCCAGAGAGCCAGGCGCAGGCAGGTCATGCGAGAGGAAAACCGGTATCAGCTCATTCAACAGAGCGATGTCGAGGGTCTGTTCCAGTCCACACTGCGCAATCTCGGATTTGCCCACGCCGATGCCTATGTAACGACGCTGGTCGATACGGCCGGCAGCAAGGCTGATGTCATCATCACTCTGGTGCCCGGTCCGCTCACCTATTTCGGCGAGATTCATATTGATGGAAATGAAACGGTACCCGAGTCGCTGGTGAAGCGCCAATCGGAGCTCAATACAGGTGATCAGTTCAGTTCGCGCAAGCTTCGCAATGCCCAGCAGCAAATATTCGGACACCCGCTTTTTCGATTTGCAACAGTCAATATGCCTCCACAGCCGCCCGATTCTGTGGTGGATATCAATATCAGGGTACGCGAGCACGCGTTGCGCAGTGTCCGTGTACAAGGGGGGATCGGACTCGAGGAGAGAGTCCGGCTCAGCCTGTCGTGGCTGCATCGTAATCCGTTTGGCAATGCGCACACTTTTTCGGTGAGCACCCGCACCTCCTTCCTGGAACAGCGGGCCAATTTTGACTATCATATTCCATATGTTTTCAACCCGAAAAGCCGCATCAATATTTCTCCGTTCGGGCAGCGTCTGGATGAGCGGGGCTATCTGTTGTGGCGCGGCGGTATCAACAACAGCTTCATCTATCAGATCAGCCGGGAGGCGGCGGCAACCGCATCCTACGAATTTACCAGGAACAGGGAGATCATTCAGAGCTCCGATGTTGCACTGATGGAGGAGGAGCAGCGCTACAACATCTCCGCACTCAGGTTTTCGGGCTATTACAACAAGCTGGAAGTGGAGCAGTATCAGGGGTGGGCGTTTCGCCCTCATGCCGAGTTTTCCGGCGTGTTCGGCTCCGGTTCGCTGCGTTACAATCGCTACATGCTGGATGTACGCCGGTATTTTGATATCACCAGCAGCACCCAGCTGGCCATACGCAGCGAAGGGGGAGTCATGACGCACACCGGACTGGAAGAACTGCCGTCCAACGTCAGGTTTTATGCCGGCGGCACCAGCTCGGTACGGGGATGGCAGCGGCGTCAGCTCGGCCCCAAACGTGCAATAACCGATGAGGATGGCGGGTTTAAAGAGTATGTGCCGGTTGGCGGCAAGGCGATGTATCACTTCAACCTCGAGCTGCGCCAGGAACTGCATCAGCTGATCCGCCATTTCGGATTTGCACTTTTTCTGGATGGAGGATCCATCTGGCAGGAGACCGAGGATTTCAACATGAACGACCTTCAGTTTGGCGCGGGTGGTGGATTTCGATATCAGTCGCCGATCGGACCGGTGCGCATCGACCTCGCCAGAAAAATCAATCCGACCGATGAGGATCTCAATATCTTTGAAGGCGAGGATCACGGGAACTGGTTTTCCCGGTGGGGAATCCACTTCAGCATTGGGCAGGCATTTTAAACAACATTTTTGAACACTTTACTGCAATAGCTTGGAAGAACCTGTTGAACATAATAAAAAGCGGCGAATTTGGCCCTGGATAACCCTGGCGGTAATTCTTGTGCTGTTGACCGGATTGCGGCTTGCTTTGCGCTCCGATCTGCTGCTGGATTATATCCGATCGGAGGTGGAGACCCGCGTATCCGACATGCTCAAAGGAGAGCTTCGCATTGATCGCATGAGTGGAGATCTGTGGTCCTATCTGGATGTTGAGGGCGTTCGCCTCTATCTGCCGGGCGGGGAAACGGGTGACGGCCAGGTTCGCCATCAACCCGGAACCGATCCCAATCCGATTGTTTTACTGGATTCTCTGCATGTTTCATGGTCGATTGCGGACCTCATTTTCCGCCGGCCGCTGGAGATTCGAAAGCTGCATGCGCTGGGATTTGAAGCAGCGCTGGTGCAGGAGGAGGACGGTTCGTGGAATGTGATGGATCTTTTTCCTGATGACTTTTTTACCGATGTGGATGAGCCGGATGAGGAGCCTTCAGGGTTCCGGTTTGTGCTTAGTGACGTCCGGTTCACCGCGCCGGAAATTTCTGTGGATGCGCGTGAGCTGATGCCCGGCGAGCCGTTGTCGGTGCGGGATCTGGAGGCGCAGTTTCGGCTGGGAGTGAACGAAGCAGGGCTGTTTGCTGATCTGCGCAAGCTCGATCTGTTCCTCCATGAATCGCGGCTCGACGCCCCTGTTCAGCTGAGTTCCGAGGCATCATGGGATGGTCGGCGCATCACGCTTGACCGGTTGCTCATCGCCAGCGCATATACGTTTTTCGAGGCTTCCGGTGGATACAACCCGGCCACCTCCGCGACCAGTTTGCAGGCGCTGCTCGATCCCCTCTCCTGGCGCGAAGTGGAGGCGTATGTGGACGAGTACCCGATCCGGCAGGACCTGAACGTGGAGCTGCATGTGGGCGGCTCGCGGCAGGATCTGCGCGCGGGACTCACACTTGAGGCGCCTGGACTCGACCGGCTGAGTATCGAAACCAACTGGTCTGTCATGCAGGAACCGGTGTTGACCGGACTGTCGGTGCAATCCGGTCCTGTCGATGCCGCTACGCTGACCGGTGACGAGAGCCTGGTCGCATCCATCGGAGGAATGGCGCTGGCGCTTGAAGGAACGGTGCCGATTGGAGAGTGGGACCGGGTGAATGTTACCGGAAATTTCACTCTGGAGGATGCACGGTTTGATGATTACTCGCTGGATCAGCTGGAACTTGGTCTTGCAGCTTCGCATGGTACGTTTCGGTCCGATATTACGGTGCGAAAAGGCGATGAATCCATTACAGCTGCTTTGGAGGCGGTGCGGTGGTGGGACGATGACCTGGAGTGGGCGTTATCCTGGCAAACCCGGGACCTGAGTCCCGGCTTCTGGGCCGGGATGGAGGAGCTTGCCGGATCGGTCACCATGCAGGGTGAAGCCACAGGCAAAGGATATATGCCGGAGGTCGAACCGTGGACGGCAGCGATCACCCTTGAACGACTGAGCTTGCCGGACTACCCGGATGTGTCGGCTGACCTGGAAGCCGAAGTGACCGGGGAGCGGGTGAAAATTGTGAGCCCGGTCCGTATGGACGGTGCCGAACTGGATTTGGAGGCTGAGGTACTCTGGTCTCTGGACGTACCGCGTTACACGGCATCTGCAGCGTTCCGCAATCTGGATGCCGGCGTGCTGCCCGGACTGGAGCAATTGGCCACGGACATCAACGGGCGGCTGGAGCTGAGCGGGGAGGGCTATGATCCGCAAACCATGAGCCTGGATGCAACCTTCCTGATGGCAGCTTCTACGATCAATCGTCAACAGTTTGAAGAGCTGACACTGGACCTTCGGCTCCGTGAGGGTATCGCGTTTGTCGATGAAGCCCGTCTCGTCAGTGTTCCGGCTACGGCAAATCTCACGCTCCGTCAGAACATATTTGATCTCTATGACCTGAGCAACCGTATGGAGTTTGAACTTGAGTTGCTTGACCTCCAGGGATTTGCCAACCTCGCCGGAGCCGACACGCTTGATGTCAGGGGCCGGTTCGACGGAACACTTCATGCCGACACGCAAGGTCGGCTCGTACTGGAATCGTCACTGAATCTGCACTCGATCCAATTCGATACCATCAGGGTGGAACAACTGAACGGGTTTGCGTCGGCTGTCCTGGCTGAGGAAACCGATTTTCATGCCGATCTGGAAATCAGGAATCCGTCGGTCGGACCCTATAACATCAGGGACATCACCATCGAAACGGACGGCACGCTGGGTGAGAACAATGTTTCGGGACGCTATTCCTTCGAATTCAATGTGGAAAGTGAAAGCGGCCTGCGGCAAGAGGCGGAATATCATGTGGCCGACACGATTCGGATCCGCACGCAAGAATTGTTGCTCAAGGATCCGGCCGCCACGTACCGGCTTGACAAGCCGTTTGATGTGCTGCTGGCGGAGGATCTGGTTTCGGTGGATACCCTGAGGCTGGTTTCCAATACCGGAGCCGAGATCTCCTTGAGCCTTCAAAAAACGTTGGATACGCCCTGGTCCGGCTTTATTGAAGCTCTGGACACCGATCTGGGCCAGGTGCAGTACATCTTTCTGAATGAGCCGCTGTTTGAGGCCATTTTCACCGGCCGTATCGGTTTTCGGGTGGATGAGGAGGTGCTGGAAGTATCCGGCAAGACTGAAATAGACGCTTTCCAGTGGGATGAGGTCCGGCTGGATTCCATCCGTTTTGATTTTGATCTGGCAGAAAATCGTTTTACTACCGATGCCGCGGTTTGGTTAGAGGAGGCGCAGCTCATCCGGTCGGAACTCGACCTGCCTTTCGAGCTGACCGACCCGGCGGATCTTGACGAGGAGTTTTTTGACCGGCCTGTCAGCGGCTATATCCGTGTGAATTCATTTGATATCACGCTTTTTGAGGAGATGTTGAGGGCATTTGGCATGGAGGGTATGCGGGGTGAATTCTCACTCGCCACGACGCTATCCGGTATGGCGGGCAGCCCGGAACTGACCGGTTGGATGCGCCTCGAAGACGGTGCCATGTCCGGTGTGGCGATCGACAGCCTTGTCATTAACTGGGATTACGATCACGGGCGAAGTGACCTGGAACTGGCATCCCGCATCCATTCACTCGGACAAAAAGCGGCCGACATCAGCGGCAACGTTCCTTTGCACCTTGATTTCCGGACACTCGAATTTGATGGCCCGGATCCCGATGATCCGGTTTCGTTCCACATACAAACCAATGAATTCAATCTGGCTTCACTGAACGATTTTCTGGATCCGGCGATGCTTCGAAACCTTCAGGGCAGGCTCAATGCCGATATAGAGGTAAGCGGCACAATGGCCGAACCGGGATTGGATGGAACGCTCGTACTTTCCGGCGGAGAGGTGCGGGTCGTCGAGAACAATATTACACTGCGGAGGATGCAGATGGATGTCGAGTTTGCACCTAATCGGATCACACTGCGCCGGCTCTCCATACAAAGTGTCGGATCCTTTGGCGGACAAGGCGAAATTACGCTTGACGGCCTGACACCGGACCGACTGGACCTCCGGTTCAATGCCACGAACTTCCGGGCGTTCAATACCAGGGACAGGGAGATCTATGCCGGGCTTGACATCCGATTGTCGGGAACCCTGGATGAACCGGTTCTATCAGGTGATGTCAGGTGGGAGCGCGGCACCCTTTATCTCGATGATTTCGGAGAACGAGAAGTGGAAGAGGTGGTCCTTGACGAAGAGGTCGCTGCTGAACGGGAAGGTCCCGAGTTTTTTGAACGGCTGGGGATGGAAATCAAGTTCAGTGTGGATCGCAATGCTTTTGTGCGCAACCGGCGCGATCCGGAAATCAACCTTGCCCTTCTCGGTGAAATCGATATTGTCAAACAGGCCTTCGGTGAGTTGCAGATTTTCGGGAATATGGGGGTCTCATCCGGCCAGGTGACTACCTTCAACAAGCGTTTTCAGGTGGAGCGGGGTGATGTCACGTTTGACGGGGATCCGCAAAATCCCGTGCTTGACATTCGCGCGATGCACCGCCCCAGGCAGCAGTACGAGGATATCCGGATTTACTATCTGATCACGGGCAATCTTGAGGATCCGCAGTTCGAGTTTGACAGCGAACCGGAAATGGAACTGCAGGATATCATCAGCTATACACTCTTCGGCCGCCCGTTTCATGCCCTGGCAGGGTGGGAGCAGACCATGTCGGGCCGGTCGGATGGCAGCATGGCCACCAACATAGCGGTGGATATTATGCTGGATCGCATCGAAAACCTGGCGGCGGACCGGCTTGGAATAGACGTGATCGAGATTGAGAATACACGAAGAGGCGGAGGCGGGACCAGCATCAAAGCCGGCAAGTTTGTATCAGACCGGCTGTTTATCGCGTTCTTGCAGGAGCTTGGCGGGACCGATGCGAGTCGTCAGGTGATAGTGGAGTACCTGATTCAACGAAATCTCGAACTTATCATTACGGCAGGCGATGATTACCGGAGCGGGCTGGACATCCTCTGGCGGTATGATTACTGACAATAATGTGTTATTTAAGGTGTATATTGAGAACGGCTGATTTCGGGCAGCATGCATATCAACGCGCTGCAAACGGACTCAGGGAATGCGCATCACCAAACAGCAAGAAACAGCAGGAATGTCAGAAAAAGAGAAAAAAGGAACTGGACTAACGACCGGGAGCAAACGGCAGGAAGAAACCGGAACGAATCGGGCCGAAATAGCTGATAAACCCGGAGAAAATGCCGGATTTCTTACGAAATACCGGAAAAAGATCGATCGGCTGGATGAGCAGCTGATCCGGACGTTGGCGGAGCGGCACAAGGTGGTGCGCGAGGTGTTTTCCAACAAGATATCCGAAAGCGCCTTCATCCGCGATGCCGGGCGCGAGGAATCACTGCTTCGGAAAGTGCGCGAATTGGCGATGGATGCGGGCATTGATCCCTACTTCACCGAACAGCTGTTCCGGGATATCATTTACCAGTCCGTGCGCTATCAAAGCCACTCGCTGCTGGATCACCGGAACAATAAATTGGAAGTCAGGACCGTCACCGTTTCCTACCAGGGAACGCGCGGTGCGTA
>SKXL01000189.1 GCA_007128425.1 Balneolales bacterium
AAACTCAAACCCCAACCGCAACCCGGTCAACCTGAACTGCCTCAAATCAAACTCTTCATGACGTATCTCACCGTTGAACAAATTTCAAAAACGTATGGTTTGAAACCGCTGTTCAGTGGGATCACCTTCGGTCTGTCGCGAGGAGACAAGACAGCACTTGTAGCTCCAAACGGAACCGGCAAGTCCACACTGCTCAAGGTCATTTCCGGTATCGAACAACCGGATAAAGGCAGCGTTACGATTCGCAACGGCATCCGCATCGGCTTTCTGGAACAGGAGCCACGACTTGATGAGAAGCTCACCATTCGCGAATGCATCAGCCGGGGGCACTCGGAAACGGTTGAGGTTATCCGCCGCTATGAACAGGCAGCCAAAGCGCAGGCCAGTGAGGTTACCGATGCAACCAGGCAGACCTACGATGATGCGCTTGCCGCCATGCAGGCAGCCAATGCCTGGGACTACGAGCAACGAATGCAGCAGATTCTGGGCAAGCTCAACATCCATGAACTGGACCAGTCCGTCGCCTCGCTCTCCGGGGGTGAGCGCAAACGCGTGGCCCTGGCGTTTGTCCTGCTGGATGATCCCGACCTGCTCCTGCTCGACGAACCCACAAACCACCTCGATATCGACATGATTGAGTGGCTCGAGCAGTACCTGGCTAAAAGCACTGCCACCCTGCTCATGGTGACTCATGACCGCTATTTCCTGGACCGGGTATGCAACGGCATCATCGAAATCGAGCAGGGCAAACTCTATCACCATCGCGGTAACTACTCTTATTATCTGCAGAAAAAAGCGGAACGGCAGGAGATCGAGGATGTGGCTGCAGGCAAGGCGGGGCAGCTGCTCAAAAAGGAACTGGAATGGATGCGCCGGTCGCCAAAGGCGCGCACTACAAAATCCAAATCGCGCATCGCTGCATTTTACGAAACCGAGGAAAAAGCGAAAAAACAATCCGATGGACCTGGAATGCGTCTGGAAGTCTCCATGCAGCGCATGGGTAAAAAAATCGTGGAACTGTCCGGTATCAGCAAGCGATATGGCGATCTTGTGATACTGGATGATTTTTCGTACTCATTCAGCCGCGGCGAGCGCATCGGTATCATAGGCAGAAACGGCTCCGGGAAAACCACATTCCTGAACGTGCTGACCGGCGTCGAACCTGCCGATTCCGGTGCAATCGACAAGGGTGAAACCATTGCCTATGGCCATTACCGCCAACAGGGCATCGACCTGGACGATGATATGCGTGTGATTGACGTCATCCGAGAGGTAGCCGAGGTCATCACCCTCTCCGACGGCAGGCGCATTTCCGCCTCCCAGTTCCTTGAACACTTCATGTTCCCTTCGAAAATGCAGTACACGCCGGTCGGCAAGTTGAGTGGCGGCGAGAAGCGGCGGCTCGGACTCATGATGGTCCTCATCAAAAACCCCAACTTTCTTATCCTGGATGAGCCGACCAACGATCTTGATCTGGATACCCTGACCCGGTTGGAGGATTTCCTTCAGGATTTTGGCGGATGCCTGATCATTGTGTCACATGACCGCTTTTTTATGGACAAACTGGTAGAGCACTATTTCATCTTTGAAGGTGATGGTATTATTCGCGATTTCAACGGCACTTATCGGGAATACCGGGACTCACTGGTGCAGCCTGATGCCGATGACAAAGCTCCCAGGGCGAAGAAGCAGGCAGATGATGGCAGCAAAAAAAGAAACGGGAACGGGAGCGGAGAAGAGAGCGGGGATGAAACGGGTGGTGGAACCCGAAATGACCCCACAGCTTCAAAAAAGAGAGGCATGAGCTATAAGGAACGCAAGGAATTCATGAAGCTTGAAAAGGAGATCGACGCACTTGAAACGGAGAGGGCGGATATTGAAGCGAAGCTGGCTTCAGGCATTCTGGAATACGAAGAGCTCCACGAACAATCCAAACGGTACGGAGTGCTCGGGGAGCTCATCGATGAAAAAAGCGAACGCTGGCTGGAGCTGGCTGAAATAAACAGCTCAAACTAGTCGGCCTGCGCACTCCTTTTTAACAAATACGCCGGAAAACCTCTTTCAGGCAAATTCGACCCGGTGGATGAGACCGCCTTTGCCGCTTCCCGGAATGAGAAACCACTGAATTCATATTCATGAATGTCCTCAAATCCACCAAGAAACACCATATCATCATGAATATTGAAGTTTATTGCGGAGATGCTTGCATCAATGTACCACAAGTCCTCTTCTGAGAGGCCCGAATAAATGTTTCGGCTGAAGGTGTGGCTGCGCTGGTTTCCATTCAACAGATCTGCTTGCTCAATTCCGTCCTCTTCATGTTCAATAAACAGAAAAGCAAGGAAACCTTCAGGATCACTGGAGGTGGTCCAGCTGTACGAAAAGTCAGAACCCAGATCAAATTCGGGCGGGAATGAAGCCTCTACGGACGCAGGGATCTGTAGCGATCCAGAGCGGGTATTGCCATCCACATTGAGCGAATAGGTAAAGCTCTCCCCAGGCGCCACATTGGCATCACCAAAATAATAACCGAACATTTTACCCATTTCAACCTCACTGCCATTGATCTGCAGCGTAACATTCTGATGATCCTCTTTGATAAACATTAACAGGAACGTCTCCAATTCGTCATCAAACACCTCAACAGTTACGACCATAAAAGAGATATCTTCCGACAGAAGCCTATCAATTGGAAGGTCAGATGGGCCCTGACCCTGATCGTCATCATCACTGCTGCTTGAGCTGCATGAGAAAAGCGTTAGTGACAAAATCAACATCATACTGAGTATGGTATTGCAATTTTTCATATTCGTCTTTTTTTGGGGTTTTTTGTTTTTAAAGTTTCAGGTTGCCCTGTTCTGTTTTCGAAGCCACTCATAAAACTACTGACATTGAGTGGTGCTTCAGATTGTCTGATGTTGTGCCTTGCAACCGACTGATCATCTCTCCGCCATATTTTACCTGCAGATTGTTATTGTCGTTCGAGATAATTGCAATTCAATAATAATCAGAAACCTTCTAATATAAAACGGATTATTTGCACCGGATTCCCGTCGATCTCCAGGGGAAACACCGGGATTATCCTGCCGGGAGGGCTTATTCTTGCACTTCCGATGCCGTTCAACCCGGTAGCATCCTGGATCAGTTTCATTTGAGTTATATGTACCAGCGTATTATTTTGATCGTACACTATTCTGCTTCATCCTGTTGATTTTATTTTCACCCTGATCACAAATCATTATTAACCAACACAGGTCTTCCATGTCACAATATCGTCGTCCGCCACTCCTTCTCGCTGCCATACTTTTTCTGACCGCAGGAAGTATCGCCCTGTTCATCAGCTGCAACACCGATGAAGCTGCACAACGGGCCGATGTCTCTCCCCTGTTTGAACCCATTCCACCGGAAGCTCCTGTACCAGAAGACAACCCGATGACAGAGGAAAAGATCGATCTTGGTCACAAGCTTTTCTTTGAGCCCAGGCTTTCGCGATCGGGAATCATCTCCTGCAACAGCTGCCATGTTGTGGGCGCCGCCGGTGTGGATCACCGTGATGTCGCAATTGGAGAACAGGGCCGGCTCGGTCCGCGCAACACCCCGACAGTATACAATGCCGCTTTCCTGAAGGCACAATTCCTGGACGGACGCGCCGCAACACTGGAAGAACAGGCAGTGGGACCGATACAGGCCCACGAGGAAATGGATCTGACCCCCGAAGAAGCAATGAAAAGGCTCGAAATAAGCGGCTATCGCCCCTATTTCGAAAAGGCGTTTCCTGATGATGAGGAACCCT
>SKXL01000142.1 GCA_007128425.1 Balneolales bacterium
CGAATGGCTCCGGTCACCTCTTCCGGCAGATCCGTCTCCGGGAAAATATGTTCCAAAGCATAGCTGGGATGCTCGTCCGGCTTTTTTTCCCAGTCCATGTCGTGCAAGAGTCCGGCCAGCCACCAGTTGTCCGTGGTCGTTTCGTCTTTGCCAAGTCTCCTTGCATATGCTTCCATGGCACGGGCAACCATGTGGCAATGAAGCTGTAAATTTTCGTTTTCTATCCAATTGTTGAGCAGAGTTTCGGCTTCCTGTCGAGTCATAACATTCTCAATATACATGTTTGTATTTTTGATAATCAGGTTACATATTAACAGCTATTCCGGCCTGATACAATGATGATTTGACATCCCGCAACAGTTTAAATGTAACTCCATGACCGGCTTTTCCAGCTACTTTTCCAAATTATTCAATGATGAGAAGCGTTTGCGCCGGGTATATATCAGCATTTTTGGGGTTATAATGATTTCAGGGCTGCTAACAGCAGGCAATATCCCGGCACAAAATGGCCATTACGGTTTCTGGTCGGTACTGCCACCGCTGGTTGCTATCCTGCTGGCTTTCTGGACTCGTGAGGTAATAAGCTCACTTTTTGCCGGTATACTGCTTGGTGGTATTATTTCGGGAAAGCCGAATATCATCGCCGAATTTCTGATACCATCCATCGGAACGGAAAGTTTTGCGATGATCCTGCTGGTCTATCTATGGGCGCTTGGCGGACTCATCGGCATCTGGACGCGTACCGGCGGGGCAGAGGCTTTCGCCCGGAAGGCCGGCCAGTGGATGGTGCGCGGTCCGCGATCCGCCAAATTTTTTACCTGGATCATGGGACTGATCTTCCACCAGGGAGGAACCATCAGCACGGTGCTCACCGGCGCCACCGTACGTCCGGTCGCCGATAAAAAGCGGGTCTCCCATGAGGAACTGGCCTACATGGTCGATTCCACTGCATCGCCCGCAGCCACCATCATTCCGTTCAATGTCTGGCCGTTTTATGTGAGCGGACTGATTATCGGGACCCTGCCGATGTTCGCTACAACACAGGATGGTGTACGGTTTTTCTTCAGTGCCCTGCCATTCAACTTCTATGCCATCTTCGCCCTGATCATCACGCTGCTTTTTGCGCTGGAGCTGTTGCCATTCGTCCCGGGCAAGAAAATGAGAGCGGCCATTCGACGCGCCAGGGAGAGCGGCGAGCTGAATCATGAGAATGCCACACCCATGGCGGCAAAAGAGCTGACCCGAAGCCGGGTTCCGGCGGGATACAAACCCGGACTCATTGATTTTTTCGGCCCGATTGGTGCATTGCTCGGCGTTGCAATACTTCCGTATGTGATAACCTATTTTATTCTCGGTCAAAGGGATGACCCATTGCTCCTGATTGCTGAAGCGTTTGTAATCGCTGTTCTGGCCGGTATGGGAATTGCCATTCTGAAAGGTATGAGTCTGAAAGTCGCAGTCGGGGGTTTTGTAGATGGGTGCAAGGGGGTTACGATAGGAGCCATTATTTTGGCGTTGGCAGTGTCTCTTAAGGAGGTGGCTGAAGCGGTTGGTACGGCCGATTACGTGGTCGCGATGATCGGCGACCTGATTCTGCCATCCCTGCTTCCGGGTACGCTTATGGTATTATGCATGATAATTGCATTTTCAACCGGAACATCCTGGGGAACCTATGCGGTTGTCTTCCCGGTGGCTATCCCGCTGGCGTGGGCGGTGATGCCCGATCCGTTTTTTCTTACGCTCTGCTTTTCTGCCGTGGTGGGAGGAAGCGTGTTTGGTGATCAGTGTTCGCCTATCTCAGATACTACGATTCTTTCCTCTCTGGCGACAGGTTGTGATCTGATGGACCACGTCTATACCCAGTTCCCCCTTGCCATAACAGCCGGTACACTGGCCATCATAAGCTACGCTCTAACCGTATTACTTTTTGTGTGATGACAGCATGGAACCTGAAATTCTGATCGTACTCGTAATTCTTGGCGTGACTGTGGTCATGCTGGTTACCGAAGTGGTGCGCATCGATGTTACCGCGCTGCTGGCCATGCTGGCGCTCAGCTGGACCGGCATCCTTTCAACCAGTGAGGCACTGTCAGGATTTTCCAGCAATGCCGTTGTAGCCATGATCGCTGTGATGATTATGGGAGAAGGCATCGCCCGAACCGGCATGATGGCGCGATTCTCGAAGGCTGTGCTTCGAAGAGTCGGGTCGAATAAAACCGGGATTCTGGGTGTGCTTTCGCTGTCGGTGGGCACAATCTCGGGTGTTATCCAGAACATCGGTGCCGCCGCACTGTTTCTCCCGAGTATACTCGATATCTCCCGGCGGACCAAAATATCGGCATCCGCACTTATCATGCCGATCGGTTTTGCCGCCATCATCGGGGGAACACTGACCATGGTAGGCTCGGGTCATCTCATCCTGACCAATGACCTGCTGATCAGTGCCGATCTGGATCCCTACGGGCTCTTTGCCGTTACTCCGGTCGGTATTGCTCTGCTTCTGGCGGCCATCCTGTTTTTTCTCATTTTTGGAAAAGTCATGTTGCCCCAAGACACCGAAAGCGGTCAACAGGAACGCACGGAACAGGAGAAGGTGGCGGATGCTTTTCGACTTTCCAGAGATATCCACTATTTTCGAATTCCTGCAGGGAGTGCACTTACGGGAAAAACGGTGGAAGAATCGGGCATCTGGAGTGAATATCAGATTAATTTGCTCGCCCTCTCCGACAGCAAGCGCACCCATTATGCTCCCTGGAGAGAAACAAAACTGGAAGGGGAGCAAATACTGGCTCTGTACGGCGATGAGGAAAAAATCAACCGGTTTGCATCCAATTACCAGATCGATTCTACTCCATCTCACCCCATGTTCCAGGGTCTTGATGATCCTGATGAGTCGGGATTTGTGGAAGTTATTGTTCCTCCCAGGTCGGAGCTGGTGGGGCAGACCATTCGCAAATTTGGTATGAGGAAAAGGTATGCCGTTGAGCCATTGATGCTCTTCAGCAAGGGAGAAAAAATAGTTGGTGACTTTTCAGATCATGAAATACTCCCTGGCGATACGTTTATTGTATACGGCCCATGGGAACATATAAAGGGACTGCAGAACAGCGAACCATTCGTCGTGGCAACACCGTTTGAGGCTGAGGCTCGAGATCGCTCAAAGACATGGGTTGCTGCCGGCAGTTTTGCACTGGCTATTGGACTGGCACTTTCCGGATTTTCGATTTCCATTGCATTTCTGACCGGTGCCCTGGCCATGGTGCTGACCCGAGTGTTGACCATTCAGGAAGCCTACAAGGCGATCGAGTGGAAAGTTGTGTTCCTGCTCGTAGGTCTGATTCCACTGGGTGTGGCCATGCAGAACAGCGGAGCCGCCGAGTACCTGGCCGGCAATGTTATGGGTGTAGTGGAGGGCAGCCACCTTCTGGTACTGCTTCTCACTGTTGGAGTGCTATCGACGGGGTTTTCTCTGGTGATGTCCAATGTCGGTGCGGTGGTGGTACTGGCGCCGCTGGTGGTGAGTATCGGTACCCTGGCGGGGGTGGATCCACGCCCGCTGGTGCTGCTGGCTGCCGTTTGTGCCGGGAACTCTTTTGTACTGCCCACACATCAGGTCAATGCGCTGTTGATGACGGCAGGCGGATACAAAACTCGTGACTACTTCAAAGCCGGGGGAGGTATGACGCTGGTTTTTCTGGCTGTAGCTGTCGGATTCTTCTATTTCGCCTTCTTTTAGTGTGGATTTCGGCTCGAAATCGTCCTGA
>SKXL01000018.1 GCA_007128425.1 Balneolales bacterium
CACACGATTGACGACATTATAGAGGAGGGAGACGGACAGTCCGTGGCAGATCTTGACGGCATTGGCAGAAACAACATCATAGTCGGAACCGGTGACGGCGGAAGGGTATACTGGTATGAGAAACATTCGCCGTTTGAGTGGACCCGTCATCTCATAGCTGAAGGTTTTATCGAGGTGGAGGGCACCATTGCCGCCGATTTCAACAGTGATGGACAGATTGAAGTCATTATACTGGATCAGGCAGGTGCTGATCCTTCTCAACCCAATGTCTATATTGCCAAACAGCAGACATATAACCCCCGGGGCCCGTGGGCGGTCTCGGTTCTGGATCATGATGCACCGCATGTTCAGCAGGGGATCATTTTTGACGTGAATGAAAACGGTCTTACGGATTTTATATATGCTTTTGAAGGTGTTCGGAGCGGAGAGGGTGGATTCTACTGGATGGAGAACAGAGGAGGCGATCCGCTTAATCCTGAAAACTGGGTCCGTCATGAAATAGACCAGATGGAGGGAGCCTGGTGGATCGACTACAACAGTCCCAAGGATTTTAATGGTAACGGAAAGGCAGGAGACATCCTGGTCGGAGCCCGTGCCGGTGGTCGGGCACCGGAAACAGCCACTGGCGGAATATTTATTTATTTGCGGCCGGAGAATCCGACCGAACGCTGGGAGCGGATTACGGTGGAAGATTCCTATCCCACCTTGCAAGTATCCTCCGGGGATTTGACGGGAAACGGGGATGACAGAGATATCGTTGCCGGGGCCAGTCATGATTCGGATGATTCCGGTCTTTATATTTATGACGCCAGCCGAAACTGGCACCGAACTACGGTGGAAGCCGAGTACAATTGGTGGGGCACCTACGCTTTCGACATCAATGGTGACGGCAGAGCCGAAATCATCAGTGGAGAACGAACGCATGATACGATCCGAATATATGCCTGGGATATGTCCTCGGGCCGTTTTACCCTCAGAGCCAGTGACCCGTTGCGCAAACCGGATGACCAGATCATTTTTGACGATATTACGGGTGACGGACAGATGACCGAGTTTTATGTGGGTTCAGATCCTGACGGGATATTCTGGTACCGTGCCTGGGGCTCTGTTGATTAGTCGCAATCAATATCTATCCCTTTTTAGGTTTATTTCTTGGTTGAGCTGCTATTGTTACCCTTCTTGTTTCTATACGGCATTTTGATCTTCTTGCATTCCCAAATCTGTTCGCAATAATCGGATATGGTACGATCCGAGGAAAACTTGCCCATGCGGGCAACATTATGAATGGCCTTTTTAATCCACTCATCCTGATTCCTATAGAGTTTCTCCACCTCTTTCTGTTGCTCGACATAGGACTCGAAATCGGCTAGAACCATAAAGTAATCTCCGTCGTCAAGAAGGGATCTAATGATCGGATGGAACAAATCAGGCTTTTCCGGTTCAAAAAATCCGTCCCGGATTTGATTCAGTACCTGCTGCAATTCGGGATAGGAATCATAATAGTCACGTGGATTGTAGCCTTCCCGGCGTTTGAGTTCTACTTCTTCATCGGTTAGACCGAAGATAAAGATATTTTCTTCACCGACTTCCTCCCGGATTTCAATATTGGCTCCATCAAGCGTGCCGATGGTGAGAGCACCATTTAGGGCAAATTTCATATTTCCGGTACCGGAAGCTTCCATTCCGGAGGTTGAAGTCTGCTCGGAAAGGTCGGCTGCCGGGATGAGCCGCTCTGCAAGTGATACCGTATAGTTTTCAAGGAACAGGCAGGAGAGTTTGTCTTTCGTATCGGGATCGTTGTTGATTTTTTCCGCAATGGAATTGATCAGCTTGATATGCAATTTAGCCATGGAGTAACCGGGTGCCGCCTTGCCGGCGAACAGGACCGTACGCGGCTGGAACTCCGCATCCGGATCTGCTTTGATACGGTTGTAAAGCATTGCCGTGTGCATGGCGACCATCAACTGCCGTTTGTATTCGTGAATCCTCTTAATCTGGATATCAAAAATGGAGTCGGGATTGAGGCTGATTCCGTAATCCGCTTCAATAAAATCGATCAGGGACAGTTTGTTCTGTCGCTTGATTTCGGCAAATTTTCCACGAAATGTTTTATCGTCTGCTTTCCTGTCAATTTTTTTCAACTGGTAAAGATCTGTCACCCAATCTTCTCCGATTTCACTTGAAATTAAATCAGAAAGTCCGGGATTGCACTGCTTGAGCCATCTTCGCGGGGTGATCCCGTTGGTCATGTTGACAAATTTGTCCGGGTACAACTCATAAAAGTCCTTGAAAATGGTTTTTTTGATAAGTTCGGTGTGAAGCCGCGCCACACCGTTCACCTTTTTTGATCCGACGATGCCCAGGGTGGCCATCTGGACCGCAGGTTTTTCACCTTCACTGATGATAGACATACGTCGTACCCTGTTGACATCATTGCCAAACTTGTCTCGTACGCTGTTAAGGAAGCGTTTGTTGATTTCGTATATGATTTGAAGATGGCGCGGCAGCAGGGTTCGCATCAAAGGTACCGGCCAGGTCTCCAGTGCTTCGGGCAGAACCGTGTGGTTGGTGTAATTGATGGACTTGTGAGTGATCTCCCAGGCCATATCCCACTCCAGACCTTCGTAATCCAGAAGGACACGCATGAGTTCCGGTATGGCAAGATTTGGATGGGTGTCGTTGCATTGAATGGCCACCTTGTCCGGAAACTTTCTCCAGTCATCATGAACTTTCTTGAACCGGCGAAGGATATCCTGAAGCGTGGCGGATACAAGAAAATATTCCTGTTTCAGGCGCAGTTCCTGTCCGACAAAAACCTTGTCATTCGGATATAGCACTCGAGAGATGTTTTCCTGCAACTGCGCATCACGTACGGCATCGATATATTCACCCTGGCTAAATGATTGGAGGTCAATTGCCTTAGAAGAACTTGCACGCCAAAGTCTTAAGTTGTTTACAATATCATTTTTGTAGCCGGGTATCGGTGTGTCAAACGCAAGGGCATTGACCTTTTGTGTATTGATCCACTTGAAGCGCAACTGTCCGTTTGAATCGGTATAGGGTACCGATTCACCATAAAAATCAACGGGATAGAGCGTTTTGGGACGAACCACATCCCATGGGTTGCCAAACTGCAGCCACATATCAGGCTTTTCGAACTGATATCCGTTCTTGATCTGCTGTTCAAAAATGCCATAATCATAACGGATGCCATATCCGAACCCAGGTACACCCATGGTAGCCATGGAGTCCAGAAAGCAAGCCGCCAGCCGTCCGAGTCCGCCATTGCCAAGTCCGGCATCGAATTCATTCTCTTTAACCTCATCGTAATCCAGGCCCAGTTCATGCAGGGCCTCTTTCACTTCGTCAAGGATGTCGAGATTGACCAGCATATTGTCAAGCAGGCGCCCTATCAAGTACTCCATGGATATGTAATAGACGCGCTTGGCATCCACATCATAATAGTGTTCTTGCGTATCGATCCATCGATCATGGAGGCGGTCCAGAGCCGTGAGGGCAACGCTGCGGAACTTATCCCATTTTGTTGTAGAGTACTTTGATTTGGCAAGAGTGAAGCGAAGATGCCGCTGAATATCCAGTTTCAACGATTCGGCATCCATTGCCTTGCTGATGTCGTCATTTAATTTGATCATACATCTGTATGTTTGTGGTTAACAGCGGTTATTGCAAGCATTGGCATCAGTTGTTTC
>SKXL01000033.1 GCA_007128425.1 Balneolales bacterium
CTGCCTGTGACCAGGGGCAGGGCAACGCCAAGATCGACAAAACCAATCTCCAAACCCGAGAATCCTGAGGTTGGCGGTGTCAGCAGCGCCAGCTGAATCCACCCGGAACAGGTGATCATCACAATGGACATGGAAGAGATGCTTACTGCTTTCCGAAATCCGAAAGAGAGGATAACGGTCATTGCCGGAACCAGCACCAGTCCGCCGCCCACACCGGCCAGCGTTGCCAGGGCGCCGGAAGCCAACCCGATCGGTATGGCGTGATACCATCGCATCGGAAGCACCGTCGCAGCTGTTTCATTACTGATCGGTTGCCTTTTGCGAAGAAAGTGAAAAACCGAGTAGATGAGAATCAGTGAAAAGATGATGATGAACTCACGCTCACTATAGTAAGGAGATGTAGCGATAAACCTGCCTATGAATGTGCCGGCAATACCGAAAAGACCGGTGGCCAGACCCTCACTGAAAAATGAATTGTCCATCTGAAAATGCTTGTAACTGCTGCTGAGCGAGGCAATGAAACTACAGATCAGGCTGGTGCCGACAGTCCACAGCACCGGCTCCTGAACCCCGGCCGATTGAAATAAAAACAGCAGCACCGGGGCAAACAGGATTCCACCCCCCAGACCAAAGAGTCCGGCAATGATTCCACCAAAGATGCCTACGATGAGCAGTATGAAAAAAATAATTGCCATAATTATGTACCAGGGGATAAATATACCGGTATGGACTTTGCGATAAAAATCTCTTTTAAATGCTTCGTATCTTTGTCCGGATACGGATCTGCACGACCAGAATGCCGCCAAACAAGGATACGACCTGAGCACCTGATTTGACTGATGAATATGTCCCTCCGCGATTTTGCCCTGAGCAAACTGGAATTTGAAAAGATTCGCGATGTACTTTCCGGTTATCTGACTACTCCGGCCGGTGAGGAGCTGGTGCGGAAGCTGCGTCCGGAATCAGACGAGCATGGCATTCGAAATCGGCTGGAGGAATCCGCCGAAATGCTCCACCTGGTTTCAGCATCGGAATCGCCTCCGCTGCAGACGCTTTACGAGGTTGAAGAATCACTGTCACGGGCAACCGTGGAGCGTTTTGTACTGGATGGCAGTGTATTGGCCCATATCGGCAAATGGCTGGAATCGGCCCGGATATTGCGCCGTTTTTTCGCCCGCCACAAAGATACAGCCACGCGCCTCTGGCTGATTGCGGGCGGACTCATCCCCGACAAGGAGCTTGAGCAGCAGATTGCACGAACGGTGGATGACAAAGGCGAGATCATGCCGAATGCCAGTCCGGAACTGTCCCGCATCAGCAAGCGGATCGCCTCACAGCGACAGGCGGCACGAACGTTGCTTCAGCGGATCCTGAGCAGGGGAAGGGAGGCCGGCATGACCAGCGAAGAGGAGGCCACGCTGCGCAGCGGTCGCCTGGTCATTCCGGTAAAATCGGAATACAAACGCAAGGTCAAGGGTTTTATTCACGACACCTCGGCCACGGGACAAACGGTTTACATTGAACCGGTTGAGGTATTCGAGAAGAACAACGAAATTCGGGAACTGGAGTCGGCCTGGAACCGTGAGGCAGAGCGGCTTCTTCGGGAACTCACAGCACTGGTGGGACAGAAATCCGGCATCCTGATTCAGAACAGAACCCGCATTGGCCAGATTGACAAGATCCACGCATGCACGCGACTTGGCATGCGGTGGGATGGGGTCATTCCGGAGATATCCGGCGACGGCTCCCTGGTGCTCAGAGCGTGCCGCAATCCCCTCCTGCTTCTCAAATTCAAGAAACATGCAGACGGCTTGAAGCATGTGGTTCCGCTGAATCTGGACATGCCACCCGACGAAAAAGGGGTCATCATCACCGGGCCCAATGCCGGAGGAAAATCGGTGACTTTGAAGACATTCGGACTGGTCGCCACCCTGACCCAGTGCGGAATTCCGATTCCAGCCCGGGATGGGGCACGGCTCCCTGCTATCGGCAGTTTGTATGTTGACATGGGTGATGAACAGTCTATTGATAACGACCTGAGCACATTCTCTTCGCGACTGACATGGATGAAACAGGTGATCACCCATTCAGAGGCAGGCGACTGGATTCTGATGGATGAAGCGGGCAGTGGAACCGATCCGGACGAAGGGACGGCGCTGGTGCAGGCTTTCCTTGAGATCCTGTCCGACAAAGGTGTACGCAGCATAATCACCACACACCATGGTGCGCTTAAGGTCTTTGCTCATGAGACTGCAGGCTGGAGCAATGCATCCATGGAGTTTGACCAGGATTCCCTTTCTCCAACCTATCGTTTTCAAAAAGGTGTGCCCGGCAGCAGTTATGCCTTTGAAATAGCCGATCGTCTGGAACTGCCACCCGAACTGACCAGACGGGCACGGGAATGGGTGGGTTCGAGCAAAAACAGAATGGAGTCATTGATTATAAGCCTCGAACAGGAGTCGCAACGGCTTCAGAGTGAAAGGGCCGGGATCCGGCGGCAGCAACGCAGCTGGGACGAATCGAAACTGCAGCTGGATAAGCGGCTTTCAAGGATTCGCGAGGAGCGAGACAGAATAAAAATGAAGGCCATGGAGGAGGCGGAGGAACTGCTGCGGAATGCCAACCGCAAGATTGAGGAAGCCATTCGGTCAGCAGCGGAAAAGGACAAGGAGCAACTGAAACAGAAACGCAGTGAGATCGATAAACTTGATCGGGATGTCAGACAGAAACACCAGAGGAGCCGGCGGCAGCAGAATCGAAAGAAATCGGCACCGAATGGAGCTGTCCCACCCAGGGAAGGGGACGCCGTCAGACTCATCGACAGCAATTCGACCGGAGAGCTGGTAGAAGTGAAGGGCAAGCAAGCCACCGTCGAGCTGAATGGTCTACGTATTAAAACGCGGTATGACAATCTGGTGCGCACGGATCGCAAGCCGGATAATAAGAGCCGGGCCGGGTATCGAGTAACTCAGGCAGAGTACGGCAGTGGTCGCGTGCGCCCGTTTTCCGGGTCGCTTGATGTCCGTGGAAAGCGGGGCGCCGAAGCGGTACAGGAGGTGATGCGTTTTGTGGATGAGGGTCTCGCCCGGGGTGTTCAGCAGCTGTCCATCATCCACGGCAAGGGAGACGGCATTCTGCGAAAACTGGTGTATGAGCATCTGGCATCACGCAGCGATGTGAAGCATTTTGAATCGGCGCCGATCGAAGAAGGCGGTGATGGATGCACCTATGTGCATCTGTGACCGGCAGTCCGGGTATCCGTCACCGGGCAGCATGTCCGGTAGTTGTTCCTGATCTTCCACCACCCGGCACCTGTTCGTCATCAACAGTCCACCCGGTATCTGCTCCTGTGCGGCATCACCGTTTTCTCAAAACATGTAACCGATATTCATGTACAGGCGATACATCTCATCTGAAAAACCGCTATCGATGCGCAGTATGAAGTCGGGAGTGAACAGTGCGATTGCAATACCGCCGCCAATGGTCTTGTGATATCCACGAAACAGATCACTGAGGTTATCATCACCGGAAAATACCCGTCCGGAATCATGAAATGCATGGACTCCCAACTTGAACTCCAAAAAAGGATGCCGGTACAGCCAGGTTCGAAGCTCCACATTGTAAAACAGTGCGGCATCACCCCGAAACCGGAACAGAGGATAGCCGCGAAGTGTGAGTTCGTCACCAAGATGGGGCATGTCCCAGTA